>JASHVV010000222.1 GCA_030044385.1 Gammaproteobacteria bacterium | reverse complement strand
CAATGTCACCGGCGTCGTCGCGGTGGGCTCCGGATTGCTGTCGTACATCGGACCCTGATCGGCGAACAGGTAGTTCCATTCCACGTCGTTGTCGTTCGAGCAGGTTTGCGTTTGTGCCTGGGGTTGCACTTGCCCGCGGACGGGACCGGACCCGCCGCAGCCCGTCGCCGCGGCAAGCGCGCACAGGAGCACGGGCAGTTTCATGTCAGTGCGGATCGGCTCCCTCCTGTATGCGGACCCGGTTTGGTACGCCGGCGGGCAACTTGACGTAGGTGACACCGCCGTATCGGTCGCCACCGATGGTCCAGCAGGCATCCGTGCACTTGTCCAGGGCGGCTAGATTCGCGGCGCGTGCGAGCGGCGCGCCGTCGCGAAGTACTCGTGCCGCTACGGTCCTTTGGACGGCAAACACATAGTGGGCGAGGGCCGGACGGTAGCTGCCAGTTGCGGCAGCGGTGGCCAGACTGATCGCGCCTGCATCGGCTTGCACGCTCAGGCGCTGGAGGAAGTACGCGCCATGCTCGTAAGCGTAGGTCTTGCCATCATCCGCGTAGTAGTCGAAATCGGAGCGGGTCGAGCCCGGAAAGACCTGGACCCGGACGGTCGCGACGGGACGCTCGCCGACATAGTCCTCGAACCGTTGCATCGGGATGATCGCTCCCTGCCGGATGAAGAGGGGAATGTCGCTCCAGGCCTGGCTGTCGACCGGCACCGTGATGGACCTGCCGCCGAGGTATATCTTGCCGTTCGACCAGTCCGTCCAGACCCCCGCGGGCAGGTAGATCCGCTTCTCGGTCTGGTCGGGCTGCACGACCGGTGAGACGAGCAGCCACTGCCCGAAGAGCCAGGCGCTGGAGTCGTTTCGCGCCTGCGGATCGTCCGGCCAGTCGAAAGCGAGCGGCCTGACGAGGCCCACGCCCGCCGCGTGGTCGTGCCAGGCATAGGAGTACATGTAGGGCAGCAGCTCGTACCGCAGCCGGATGGCATGAGTCGCGGCGCGCTCGGCGATCGGCCCATAGCGCCAGGGCTGGCGCTTCTCCGGTTTCACACCGTGCACGCGAAAGATGGGCGTGAAGGCGCCGAACTCGATCCAGCGGGCGTAGTTCTGGTCGGACGGGTGGCCGTAGAACCCGCCGCCGTCCATGCTCCACCACATCTCTCCCACGTCGATGGCGCTCAGCATGCGCGAGCGCTGCCTGGCCATGCTCGCGAAGCCCGTCTGGCTGTCTCCGGACCAGAGCCCGTAGGCATAACGCTGGGCGCCGAGCCAGAAGTTGCGGTTCAGGGAGAAGACGCGCGTGTCGGTCATCCCGCGCTGGCCGTCATAGAGCGCGCGCTCCATGTTCAGGAACTGGGTGTTGCTTCCCGCCTGATCCGCCTCGTCGTTCCACCAGCCGACGATGCCGGTCCTGAAGCTGTGCCCGAGGGTGGGATTGAAGAACCAGGCGCGGGTGGCCGGCTTGTCGAAGTCCAGGCTCTTGACGGGCTTGTGCGAGAAGTAGTCGAGGTACGGCTTCTGTCCGGCGATCCAGAGGTGATGCGCGGTGGCGTAGCGGCCCTCCTCCGTGTCGACGTGGATGCGCGGCTTCATGATGCCGATGAGGTGCACGCCTTCGGCCTCGAGCTCTCGCCCGAGCCTGCCGCTCGGCCCATCGGGGAACTTCCGCGGATTCCAGCGGAATTCCCCGTACCGATCCTGTCCCCACGCCTTCCAGTCGAAGTCGAGCTCGAAGGCATCGAGCGGGATGTGCCTGGCGCGATAGGCGCTCACGTCGCCCAACAGCTCTGTCTCGTCGATTCCCCACTGGCTGTTGATGAAGCCGAGCGACCACTCCGGGAAGAGCGGCGCGTGGCCGCTCAGGTCCGCGACGGCGGCGAAGATGGCAGCAGGCGTGCCCGCAATGAGGTAGAAGTCGGGATCAGGCCGCGAGAGCTTGGCGACCCGGAGGCTCGCCGCCGCCAGATCGAACGTGGCTCCCTTGCTGTCGATGAGCACGCCAAAACCGGCGGTACTCCACACGAGCGGTGCGCCGGCATCACCCTGCCAGCCGGCCTTGGCCACCCGTTTGCCGCGACGCAGCAGTCCCGGAGGCTTCGTCGCGAACACGTCGCTGCCATCGACGCCGTACAGTGCCGCTCCGCTCGCAAAGCGCAGCACGAACGTCCCATGAGCCAGGCTGGCGGCATCGGACAGCCTCAAGAGAGGCGTGCGCTCGCCGGCGCCGAAGACCGTGAGCGTTCCGGAAGCCCGATCGAAGGCAACGCGAAGGCGGCCCCCGCGAAGCAGGAGGTCCCCGCCCTGCCGGCTTGCGAGGGCGGGCGTCGGGGAAAGATCGACCGTCCGCGGCGCCATGACCAGCGCGGGCGGCGTCGCTCCCGACGCCGGAATGAAGTGTACGTGCAATACGTTGCCGCCCATCAGGCGCAGCGACAACGTGCCGCCGGCCACGGGGATGTCGGCCCCGGCATCCCGCACGTGCACGCCCGCCGGCGCTTCTGCCCTGGTCCGCGGTGCCGCGGCATGTGCCGGAGCCTGCCAGCCCCAGCCCATCGCGAGCAGTGAAGTGCCGAGCACGCCCAGACGGGCCCGATGTCCTGTCATGTTGGTCCTGCGTTCAATGGAGATCCGGGAGGTCGCGATGCCGCTACTGCAGGATCGCGGTGGAGTAAGCCGGCATCGTCAGATCGCGGCCTACGAGGCGAACGTCCGGGCGGGTACGCCGGACGACGGTGCGGAAGCTCGCATCCGGGAGGCTGATCTTCCGGCGGTTGCCGGAAAGATTGTGGATCACGAGCAGTCGCTGCGCACCATCGGCGCGGATGTAGGCGCTGATCGGCCCGCCATCGGCCGGATAGGGCGCGATATCGCCGTCACGCAGGGCCGGCAGCTCGATGCGCCAGTGGATCAGGCGGCGGTAAAAATTGAGCAGCGAGCGCGGGTCGGCGCGCTCCGCGGCGACCGAGAGGGCCGGCGAGGCATTGTCCGGCGCCGGCTCCCACCAGGTCTCGCCGGCCTGGCGCGGCTTGCGGTCCCAGCGCATGGGCTCGCGAATGGCCGGGTCCGGCTTCACGCCGTGCATCCCGATCTCCTCGCCGTAGTAGACGAAGGGATGTCCCGGCAGCGTCAGCAACATCGCCGCGGCCATGCGCATGTGGCTCATGTTGCCGTGGAGCTGGTCGATCACGCGGTCGCGGTCGTGGTTGCCGATGAAGGGGGAGTCGACCGTGCGGCGGCGGCGGCCCTGCGCTGCCGCCCGGAAGCTGTGCAATGCCTGCCGTACGAAGGCGCCGAGGTCGGGGCTCTTCTCGCTCGCGGCGGCCGCGACCAGGACCGTTGCCAGCGGGAAATCGAACACGGAATTCAGCGCCGCATAATATGGAGCCGCCTGCGCCTCCTCGGTGGCGGGGACCTCGCCGAGCAGGAACACGTGCGGGTCGGTCGTATGCAGCGCCGCGTCGTACTGCTGCCACCAGGCGATGTTTTTACCGATCGCGCGCGGGCTGCCGATGTCGGACTGAAAGTCGATGTAGATCTGGGTGGTGGCGTCGAGCCTGAATCCGTCGACCCCCTGCGCCAGCCAGAAGCGCCCGACCTTGATCATTTCCCGGCGCACGGCCGGGTTGTCGTAATTGAGGTCGGGCATCCCGGCGGCGAAGTCGCCCAGGTAATACTGGCCGCCGCGCGGGTGCCAGGCAGGCGACCCCAGGGAGCTCAGGGCCGAGAGGTCGGTACCCTTACCGGCCCACGTATACCAATCGTGGTAGGGGCTCTTGGGATCGAGCGCCTGCCGGAACCACGGATTCTGATCGCTGGTGTGGTTGAGCACCACGTCGATCAGCACCTTGATGCCGCGCGCATGGGCCGCGCGCAGCAGGCGGTGAAAGTCCGCCATCGTCCCGAACTGCGGATTGACGGCGAATTCGTTGGTGACGTCGTAGCCGTGGTAACTGGTCGCGGGAAAGATCGGCGTCAGCCAGAGCCCGCTCACCCCCAGCCACTTCAGATAGTCGAGCCTGGCGGTGATTCCATTGAGATCGCCGATCCCATCGCCGTTGGAGTCGGCGAACGAGCGGACGAAGATCTCGTAGTAGACCCCCGAAGCGGCGGGCTGCGGGGAAGTCGCGGCACTCGCCGGCGCGGCTGCGGAAAATGCGAATGCCGCGCCGGCGAGCGCCGCAGCGAGCCCGCAATGACGCGCTGTGTTCCGGAGCAAGGGGATCATCCGGGAAGGATGCGATGCGCAGGCGCTGCTTTGCAACCGGTCGCATACGTATTCAGCGAGCGGAGCCGCGTCGAATTGCGTGGAAGTCGGTGATTTTCCAGAAACAGACGGCATCCGCAAGGTTCCAGCGCAACCCAATTTGTAGCCAGGAGTGCGTCGCTATAACTGACGCCGCCAACACGTCACGCGACGATCGTCATTTTCATAAGTGCAATATGACGTAATGACACGACGTAGTCAGTAACGTCAAGAATCTCGATAAAACACGGAGAAATGCCGTCTTCCATACGAGTCGTTGGCGGCGTAGGCTGGCTCGCGAATTACAACTGCGGTGGCCGACATGAGCACGATCACGGAACTCAAGCACGCGTTGCATGGCCTCTCGGCCACGGAGCTCGAGAGCATCGCGGACTGGCTCGAGACGGAAGTCGAGGAGTCACGTTACCGAGCCTTTCACGTGCGGGAGGCTCAGCCGGAATACTCGGCTGAAGCGCCGGAGCCGCTCTTCATGAGCTGGGAGGAATACCTGGCTTTCGAGGAGCAGAGTCCCTACCGCCACGAATACATCAACGGCGCGGTTTACGCGATGAGCGGCGCCAGCCTGGCTCACAACCGGATTGCGCGGAAACTCGTCACTGCATTTGGCGCCCATCTGGGGGACGGACCATGTGAGCCGTTCCTTCTGGACGCGAAACTCGAGATCCGGGCAGGCCGAGATCAAATCGCGTACTACCCTGATGTCATGGTGTCCTGCCGGCCCGAAGACCGGACCGAACAATCAGTACGTAATCCCAAGCTGGTGGTGGAGATCCTCTCGAAGTCCACGCAGCACATCGACCGGCGCGAGAAGGCGATGACCTATCAGCGTGTCGAGGCGATCGAGGAGTACGTGTTGATCGCGCAGAATCAGCCGAGGGTCGTTGTCCACCGCCGGGCGGAAGATTGGCGGCCGATGCTCTACTCGAGCATGGAGGCGCAGGTCGAGTTCCGCTCGATAGGCCTGCAGATGTCTCTTGCGCGGATTTACGAGGGCACGCTCTGACACGTCAACAGGGTAGCGCCTGTTCACTCCGGCAGTGCTCGGCAATGAAGCGCTCGTGGGGGCTCATCCGCTCCACCGCGCCGCGGATCAGCGTGCGGATGCTGCCGAGGAACTCCTCGAGCTTCTCCCGCGGCAGATTATCGGCGAGCGGGTGGTGGCGCCGAGGCAGGATTCCCTGACCCACCATCACCTGCAGCCACGATTGCTCGGTGAAGAGCTCCTCGCCCTCGCGGAAGATCTGGCCGGTGGCGTTGAAGATCTCCAGCTTCTGCCGCAGTGAATCCGGAGGAGGCAGCGCGGCGCAGCGGCGCCAGAAGGGTGTGTCGCGGCGCTCCGTGGTGCGGTAGTGCAGCACCAGGAAGTCGCGCACCTGCTCGTAGTCCTTGCGCATGTTGCGGTTGTACTCGTCGATGACCGCCGGGTCGAAGCCGCGATCCGGAAAGAGCGACAGCAGCCGGCTGATCCCCGACTGGATCAAGTGGATCGCGGTCGATTCCAGGGGCTCGAGAAAGCCGGCCGACAGGCCGACCGCCACGCAATTGCGCGACCAGATCTGCCGCCGCACCCCCGAGGTGAACCGGATCGGCCGCGGATCGCCCAAGGCCTCGCCATCGAGCGACTGGAGGAGGATCGCCGCGGCCTCGTCGTCGCTCATGAACTCGCTGCAGTACACGTGGCCGTTGCCGGTGCGGTGCTGCAGCGGGATCCGCCACTGCCAGCCGGCGGGGCGGGCGTTGGCCTGGGTGTAGGGCCGCATGGGCGCGGCCGGCGCGCTGCCGACTGCCAGGGCGCGATCGCAGGCCAGCCACTCCCGCCAGTCCTCGAAACCGCTCTTCAGTGCGCCTTCGATCAGCAGTCCACGGAATCCCGAGCAGTCGATGAAAAGGTCGCCGCCGATCCGCTCACCGCCCTCGAGCACGATGGCCTCGATGAATCCGTCCTCACCGCGCCGCCGCACGTCGACGACCTTCCCTTCCGTTCTCTTCGCGCCCCGCTGCTCGGCATACGTGCGCAGCATGCGGCCGTAGAGTCCGGCATCGAACTGGAACGCATACTTCATGCCGGCCATGGGGCTGTTGCCGACCTTCTCGACTCGCGCCATCCGGCACGCCTTCGCGGCCGTTGCATTCAGCGAATAAGTCGCGAGATCCTCGACGCCGGCTTCCGCCCGCCGGCGCAACCAATAATGCTGGAACGGCAGCGGGCCCAACGGCAAGCCAACGTCGCCGAACGCGTGCAGGTAGCTGTGACCGGGCCCCACCCAGTCGTTGTATTGAATGCCGAGCTTGAAGGTGCCGCTGGTCGCGCGGACCATCGCATCTTCGTCGATGCCCAAAAATTGATTGACGTTCCGGATCTGGGGGATGGTGGACTCACCGACGCCGACGGTGCCGATGGCGTCCGACTCGACAACACGGATCTCCAGGCTCGCGCCCATGGTGCGGCTGAAGACGGCCGCGGCCATCCATCCCGCCGTACCACCGCCCACGATCACCACGCGCCTGATTCGCGGGTCGCTCATGCCTTACACGGTATCACCCCGCCGTCTCGAGCGCCGCTCGAAAGCAAGTCAATAAGCGACCCAGGGCTCCCCCTGGGTCGCGAGGTGAAGGCAGTCACCGGGCCGCGCTCGCGCAAAGCGCCGCCCGGCGACTTTGCGCCAATCATTGAAGCGTGTAGGAGAACCCGACGCTGTAGAGCCGGTTCAAGCGCTCAAACGAGATGACCTGGCGGGGATCGCCATTCTGATAAGCCGCTTCCCCGGTACCTCCCAGGTTGGTGCCCGTCGCGAGCAGGGTCAGTCCGTTCAGCTTTCCGGAAGAGAACGTATAACTCAACTGCGCGTCGACGGAGCTGGTACCCCTGAAGTAGTCGTAGATCTCGGACGCGCTGATGCCGAACGCCTGGCCCAGGAAGCTGGTGCGCTGGGTGTCGCTCACCCGCGCCTGCAGCCCGCCATGCTGGAAGTACAGGGTGTAGTTCTCCACCCACTTCGACAGGCCTTCGATGGTGGTCGGCGTCGTATCGTCTCCATAGACCACGTGACTCATGGTGCGGTTGGCGCTCGCCAGCACACCGAAGTCGTTCAGGTACGACGTGAGGTCGCCGAGAGGAAGGTTGGTCGCCAGCTGCAGGCCTTCTATGTGACCGACGCCGTTATTTTCCGGAATGGAGGAGACGCCATACGTCGTACCAAGCAGCGTCTGCTGCGTCGGTGTCAGGTAAGAGCTCACATACGGCGCAAAATTCGTCTCGACTCCGAGGCTGGGGTTGACGTAGTCCGTGAGCGTCAGATAGTACGAAGAGAGCTGCACGTAGCCCGTGCCGTTCAGGCACAGATTCGAGTTCTTCTGACTCCCCGAGCAGTTCAAGTCCGCCATTCCCTTGAAGTAGTGCTCCAGGCTCAGGTTGTAATTCGTCGACATATACGGCAGCAGCTGGGG
>JASHVV010000221.1 GCA_030044385.1 Gammaproteobacteria bacterium | reverse complement strand
CTGACGCGGCGGATCAGCTCGCCGAGACGAGCCCATTGGGCTGAGCGCGTCATCGTCTTGAGGTTGCCGGTCGACACGATGGCCGCGGAGAGGTCCGCGATGGGGCTCACCCGGATGGGGCGGTCGTTGAGAAAGGCGCCGCAGCCTTGCTCGGCCCAGGCGAGCTCGCCGTAGGCGGGGGCGCTGGAGACGCCCAGTACCATGCGGCCGCCGCGCATGAGGGCGATCTGGGTGGAGAAGAAAGGGCACTCGCGCACGAAGGACTTGGTGCCGTCGATGGGGTCCACCAGCCAGACGCTCTCGGCACCCACGGAGTGCTTGCCGGTCTCCTCGCCATAGAAGCCATACGTCGGGAAGCGCTCGCTCAGGAGCGCGCGGATGGTTTCTTCCGCCCGCACGTCGGCCTCCGTGACGGGAGATTGGTCCTCCTTGGTGCGGACGGCGAGGTTCTTCTGGTAGAGGCCGCGAATCACCTCGGCCGCCGCGCGCGCGGCGTCGAGGGCGGCTTGCAGCTCACGGGATGGCATGGTCGTTCGCGCGGCTCCTGCTGGGTGCGGATCGTTCGAGGCGCGCTAGGGTTGCCGGCGGGGCCGCCGCTGTCAAATCCTGGGTCTGGCACAATCCAGGCTTGGCACTGCGCCGGGAGGCCGCCCGATGGGCAACAGACTCAGCAAGATCTACACGCGTACGGGTGACGACGGGACGACCGGCCTCGGGGATGGCACACGGGTGCCGAAGGATAGCGCGCGGGTAGAGGCTTACGGCACCATGGATGAGCTGAATAGCGTCATCGGGGTGCTGCTGGCCGTTCCTGGTCTGCCGGAGCCGGTGACAGCGCTGCTGACGGAAGTGCAGCACGAGCTCTTCGACCTGAGCGCGGAGCTCTGCATACCCGGCCTCGCGACCATTACCGCCGCTCACGTGACGAGGCTCGAGACAGCGCTCGATGAGTTCAACGATCCTCTGCCGCCTCTGAAGGAGTTCATTCTTCCTGGCGGCGGTCCCGCGGCCGCGGCCTGTCACCTGGCGCGTACCGTGGCACGGCGGGGCGAGCGGCGCGTGTGGACACTGGCGAGGACGGAGAAGGTCAATCCCGAGGTGCTGCAGTATCTGAACCGGCTCTCGGACCTGCTGTTCGTCCTGGCGCGGGTATTGGCGCGCCACGAGCGCGGCGGCGAGGTACTCTGGCGCCACGAGCGCGGCAAGCGCGGCTGACACTACGGAGCGCGTCCATGACGCTCATGCAAGCATTCAAGGTATGGTGGAGCTACAGCTGGCGGGCGAGCATCCTGCTGATCCCGCTCGGCATCATCATGGTCATCTGGTCCGTCATCGGGGTCGTCTCCGCCCTGGGAGATCTGTCTCAGTCCGGCCAGGACCTCTCGAGCATGAACCTCTCCAATCTGAGCGTCGCCCAGCTCATGCACCTCTTCTCCGGCGGCGTGACCCTGTCCGTGCTGTCGCTGGTCCTGACCGCCGCGATCCAGGTCTTCGCGATGCGGTGGGCGCTCAACTCGCGTTGGTCGGATTTCCGCCTGAAGGCGGTGCCGCCGGATGCAGAGGTTGGAGACCGGCCGGGCCCGAATCCCGGAGACTCGAGCCGGCCGGCGAGGGTGTGACAGCCGCGGTCAGGGGTGCCTGCTCGCCTTGGCGACGAGGTATTTGACGAGAGCGACCACGTCGTCGGGTGAGGCCATGGACTCGCTGCGGATGCGGTATTTGCCGTCCACGATGAGGCACGGCGTGCCCGGGACGTGCATGGCCTCGATCTGGGCGTCCGCCTCGCGCATCTCCGTCCCTACGCCGAAGGATCGAGCGGTGGCGAGAAACTTCTGGGCGCTCACGCCAGTGAGGTGCGCATAAACGCGCGCAGCATCCTCCAGCGAGGGCAGTGGGTGCTTCAAGCGATCCGTCGCGGGATCGACGATCCCCAGCTCGCCCGTCTTCCATACGGCATCGTAAATGGCCTGATGCGTGCGGCTTGCGATCCCGAGAGCCTGAGCGGTGAAGTACGCCTGCTGGAACATCGGCCAGTCCTCAGTCGGAATGAAGGAGGCCGGCAGGAACACCCACTGGGCATTGCGCGGCAGGCTGTGCTCCAGCCGGTGGATGACCGGCTGGAACCCGTTGCAGTAGGGGCAGGCGTAGGAGAAGACCTCCATGACCTCGACCTTTCCCTTGGACACGGTGGTCTGTTGTGCCGGGTTGAGCACGACATAGTCGGTTCCCTCGACCCACTGCTTCGCCGCCGCCCGCGTGGGGAGCGCCGAGGCATAGACCAGCGCCGCGATCAGGACCCATCCGATCTTCTTCATTGCAACTCTCCATCCAGCCGTTTCCAGTCGAATGCCGGGCCCGGATCGGTCTTGCGGCCGGGGGCGATGTCGCTGTGTCCGGTGATCCGCTGCGCGGACAGTGTGGGGTAGGCCGCGAGCAGGGCCTCGATGAGAGCGGCCAGGCTCGCGTACTGCGCATCCGTGTAGGGGATCGTGTCGGTTCCCTCCAGCTCGATGCCGATCGAGAAGTCGTTGCAGGCCGTCCGGCCCTGATACTGGGACTGGCCGGCGTGCCAGGCGCGCATGCCGAATGGGACGTACTGCGTGATGGCGCCGTCGCGGCGGATCACCGCGTGCGCGGAGACGCGCAGGCCAGCGGTATCGCGGAACGAGGGGTGCGCTTCGGCACGGAGGCCGCCGGTGAACAGGTGGTCGATCCAGGGACCCCCGAACTCGCCGGCGGGCAAGCTGATCCCGTGCACCACGATGAGCTCGGGCGCGATGCCTTTCGGGCGCGCGTCGAAATGCGGCGAAAGCACCTGGCGCGTGCCGGCCAGGAGGCCGGTGGCGGGCTCGATCTGCAGCGCTTTCGGTGTCGTCATGGACTCACGCAGGCAGGTACCGGCTGAGGCCCGCGTAGAGCACCGCGAGCAGGCCGGTGACGAAGATACCATCGAAGGTGCCCGCGCCGCCTATGGAAGCGACCGGAGCGCCGAGCGACTGCACGACGCCGAGATTGAGAAGGTCCGCGCCGATGAGCGTTCCGAGGCTGCCGCTGATGTAGGCGAGCGGCGCCGCCCGGCGGCGGGTCAGCGCGATGGCGATGATGGCGGTCGCGACGGCCGGCACGAAAATCGGCAACGCGATACCGAAGCCGCGCACGGGCCGGGCGAGGTAGTGAGTGACCGCGGCGACGAACGCGGTGCCGATCGCGCCCAGGAGGAACAGGCGATTCTTGAAGAGCAGGTAGACCGACAGGCACACCGGAATGACGGCGCCGCCGACGTTGATCATCAGGACGGTCCCGTGAGTCTGGCGCACCATGGGTACGATGTAGGTCATGCCGAAGAAACTGATCTCACCCGCCGACACGACCCGATGTCCGGGGAAGTAGGCCACGGGAATGTTGAGGTAGCTGCCGAGCAACGATGCCCCCAGGATCACGATGAGCGAGCTTTCCGCGATGCCCATCGAGAGCGACGCATACCGCAGCGCGCGCAGCGACGCGAGGCCGATCAGGAGGATGATCAGCCCCCAGAAGATCAGCAGGAAGGTGACCGAGACCGGGAAATACTGCAGTTGGGAGCCGTTCATGGCCGGCGCATCATGCCACAATGCCCGCCATGGCGACCGGCAATGCCTCCTACTCCGCGCGGGATCTCGCCCACGTCTGGCATCCCTGCACCCAGATGAAGGACCACGAGGTCCTGCCCATGATCCCGATCCGCCGCGGCGCGGGGGTGTGGCTGGAGGACTTCGAGGGCAGGCGTTACCTCGATGCGATCAGCTCCTGGTGGGTCAACCTCTTCGGGCACGCCAACCCGCGCATCAACGCCGCGGTGCGCGGGCAGCTCGAGAGGCTGGAGCAGGTCATCCTGGCCGGCTTCACGCACGAGCCGGTGATCGCGCTCTCCGAGGCTCTGACCGCCATCGCGCCGGCCGGGCTCACGCGCTGCTTCTATGCCGACAACGGCTCCTCCGCGGTGGAAGTCGCGGTGAAGATGAGCTTCCACTACTGGCGCAACGTCGGCAAAAGCGCGAAGCGGCGCTTCATCACCCTATCCAACAGCTATCACGGCGAGACGCTCGGAGCGCTCGCCGTCGGCAACGTCGAGCTCTACAAGGACATCTACAAGCCGCTGCTCATGGACGTCATCACCGTGCCGTCGCCCGACTGCTTCGAGCGCGAGCCCGGCGAGAGCTGGGCGGAGCACTCCCGGCGCAAGTTCGCGCACATGGAAGCGGCTCTCGCGCAGCACGCCGGCGAGACCGCCGCCGTCATTCTGGAGCCGCTGGTCCAGTGCGCCGGGTCCATGCGGATGTACGATCCCGTCTACCTCGCTCTCCTGCGCCAGGCGTGCGATCGCCACGGCGTGCACCTGATCGCGGACGAGATCGCCGTTGGATTCGACCGGACCGGGACGATGTTCGCCTGCGAGCAGGCCGGGATCCGGCCCGACATGATGTGCCTGTCGAAAGGCCTGACCGCAGGCTACCTGCCGCTCTCCGCGGTCGTCACCACCGACTCCATCTACTCGGCCTTCTACGACGAGTACGTCAAGCTGACCGCCTTCCTCCATTCCCACAGCTTCACCGGCAACCCGCTCGCCTGCGCGGCTGCCCGCGCGAGTCTCGACATCTTCCGCACCGACGACGTCCTCGACCGCAACCGCGCCCTGGCCGCGCACCTCGGCGCCAAAGCCCGCGAGCTCGAGGCGCATCCCCACGTCGCCGAAGTCCGCCAGCACGGCATGATCGTCGCCATCGAGCTCGTGCGCGACAAGGCCACCCGCGAGCCCTACCCCTGGCAGGAGCGCCGCGGCCTCACGATCTACCGCCACGCCCTCAGCCGCGGTGTCCTCCTGCGCCCCATCGGCACCGTCGTCTATTTCATGCCTCCCTACGTCATCACCCCCGAGGAGATCGACCTCATCGTCCAGGTCGCCCGCGAAGGCATCGAGCTCGCAACGTGCGACTGACGCGCGTCTACGTCCCGGGACCGCTGACCGCCGGCGCCCGCCACGCGATAGAAGGCGATGCCGCCAACCACATCGCCCGTGTCCTGCGGCTGCGCCCCGGCGACCCGCTCGCTCTCTTCGACGGCCAGGGCGGCGAGCACACCGCCCGCATCGAGGAATTCCGCAAGACCACCGTGATCGTCGCCGTCGGCGAGCGCGAGCCCGCAGACCGCGAATCCCCGCTTTCCCTCACCCTCGCGCAAGGCGTCTCGCGCGGCGAGCGCATGGACTGGGTCGTACAGAAAGCGACCGAGCTCGGCGTAACGCGCATCGTCCCCGTCCTGACCGAGCGCACCGTCGTCAGGCTCGACTCCAAACAGTCCGCCCGCAAGCTGCAGCACTGGCAAGGCATCGCCGTGGCCTCCTGCGAGCAAAGCGGCCGCAACAAACTCCCCCACGTCGTCGCCCCCCTCGGCCTGCACGACTTCCTGCGCGAAGTCGACGTCACCACGACACGCGTGCTGCTCTCTCCCGCCGGCACTCAACGTATCAACGACCTGAAGGCCCCCGCGCGCAAGATCATCGTCCTGATCGGCCCCGAGGGCGGCCTGACCGACACCGAGCAGCACTCAGCCGTAGGCGCCGGCTTCATCGCCGTGAGAATGGGCCCCCGAGTACTGCGTACCGAGACCGCCGCCATAGCCGCCCTGACCCTACTCCAACACCATTTCGGCGATCTCTAACAGTCAATAAGCCACAGAGGAGCGCCGGGCGAAAAAGGCTCTTCCGGGAGCCTGAAAAACAGGGATGTTTTTCCGGCAGCCTACAAGGACGTACTCGCGGCGTTCCCGGAAGAGCCTTTTTCGCCCGGCGCTCCGGACGTCGCATCACCATCCCTACGCACTGACAAAAATCCGCCTCCCGTCCTGCTGAAACTCCAACATAGGCGACTGATAAAGCTCACTGAGCCTCTCCGCCGAGAGCAGCTCCGCCGCCTCCCCCGCCGCCCACCGTCCATCGCCGAATAGCAGCAGCGCCTTGTCCGCGAAGCGTGCAGCCACCGTCGGATCATGCAGCGTCGCGATCACCGTCTTCCCCGCCCCGCACAGCTCCCTGAACAACCCCAATATCCCCAACAGATGCGCCGGATCCAGATGATTGGAAGGCTCATCCAGCAAAAACACCCCCGGCCCCTGCGCCAGCAGCCCCGCCACCGCCACCCGGCGCAATTCCCCGCCCGACAGCGTATCCGTCCGCCGCCCCGCAAACCCCTCCAGATCCACCGCCGCCAGCGCCGCCAGCGCGATCCGCTCATCCTCCGCCGACTCCCACTCCCACAGCTTCAGATGCGGATGCCTCCCCACGAGCACCGCCTCCAGCGCCGTCGTGACGAATGACTCCTCCACGTCCTGGGCCAGCAACCCCAGCCGCAGCGCCACCGCCCGCCGGCTCAGGCTCTCCATCGCCGCCCCGTCGACATACACGCCGCCCGCCTGCGGCCGCCGCAGCCCCGCGAGCGTATGCAGCGTCAGCGTTTTGCCCGAGCCATTCCTGCCCAGCACGGCCACGAACTCTCCCGGGCGAAACTGCAGCGACAGCCCGCTCACCAGCCGCCGCGCGCCGACCGTCACCTCGAGATCCCGCGCCGCGAGCGGGCACGGCGGCGTCCGCGTGGCGTCCTCCGGTAACGGAGCGCCCCGGGAAACGCTCAAGGTTGCAGGCGCGTGGAGGTCCAGGGTCCCGCCTCGAAGAAGCCGCTCGGCAGCTCCGTGAGATTGCGTGTCCAGCGCGCACGGTCATGCACCCGTGCCTCGCCTTCCACCCACAGCTCCACGGTCTCCGCCCAGAGGTGATAGCCGCCCCAATGAGGCGGTCTCGGGATGACGATATCGAGCTCGCTCTCCGAGCCCGGCTGCCCCGGCAGCGGCGCACCGAAGCGCTCCGCCGCCGCGGCCACCGCCGCATGGAGCGCCTCGCGCGAGGCCACCGGCTCGCTCTGCGCGCTGGCCCAGGCGCCGACGCGGCTCGGCCACGGCCGGGAGGCGAAGTAGGCATCGCTGTCCGCGGCCGGCGCCTGCAGCACCGGCCCCTCGATGCGCGCCTGCCGGCGCAGCGCGTCCCAGTGGATCACCGCCGCCACCCGCGGGTTCTCGGCGAGCTGCCGCCCCTTGCGCGAGAGGTAGTTCGTGTAGAAGACGAGGTACCCCGGCAGCGGCACCACCTCCTTGCACAGCACCACCCGCGCCGAGGGCCGCCCGCCCGCATCGCTGGTGGCCAGCACCATGGCATTGGGGTTCGGCTGGTGCCGGTGCTGCCAGGCCTCGGCCATCCAGCGGTTGAGGACGACCAGCGGCTCCGGCGGCAGCGGCTCCGGCAGCAACTCGATATGTCGCATCATAGGCACACGATGTTACACATACTTGCGGCGGCCACGCTGGGCCGATAAAAGGGAACTCCCACGCACAGTTTCGGCTCCGGGAAGATCCCCTCATGACTCGGGACGACGTAACCCTCGATGACTTGCGGCGCCGGCTGACCGAGATCGACCGCCAGCTCCTCACGCTGGTCGGCGAGCGCAAGGCATTGAGCGGCGAGGTGGCCCGCGTGAAGCGGGCGACCGGCTACCCGACCCGCGACTTCCAGCGCGAGCGTGAGGTGATCGAGGGCGCACGGACCGCGGCGCGCGAGGTGGGCGTGCCGCCGGCGCTCGCCGAGGAGCTGCTGCGCCTGCTCATCCGCGCCTCCCTCACCACCCAGGAGCAGTTCAGCGTTGCCGCCCGCGGCGCGGGCTCCGGCCGGCGCGCGCTCATCATCGGCGGCGCCGGCAAGATGGGCCGCTGGTTCGTCCAGTTCCTGGCTTCGCAGGGCTTCGCCGTCGAGGTGGCGGACCCTCATGGGGGGCCGGACGGCGTTCCGTGCGTCACGGACTGGCGGACGACCGATCTCAAACACGACTACATCGTGCTCGCGACCCCCCTCGGCGCGACCGATGCCATTCTGCGCGAGCTGGCGCTGCGCCGGCCCGCCGGGGTGATCTTCGATGTCGGCTCGTTGAAGTCGCCGCTGCGCGCCGGGCTGCTGGCGCTGAAGTCGCTCGGCTGCCGCGTCACCTCCATCCATCCGATGTTCGGGCCCGACACCGAGCTGCTGTCGGGGCGGCACGTCATCTTCGTCGATCTGGGCAGCGCCGAGGCGCTGGCCGAGGCCCGCGCGCTGTTCGCGCCCACCATGGCCGAGCAGGTGGTGATGAGCCTGGACGATCACGACCGGCTGATCGCCTACGTGCTGGGACTCTCGCATGCGCTCAACATCGCTTTCTTCACCGCGCTGGCCGAGAGCGGCGAGGCCGCGCCGCGCCTGGCGCGGCTCTCCAGCACGACCTTCGACGCGCAGCTCGATGTCGCGAGCCGCGTGGCGCAGGAGAGCCCGGATCTCTACTTCGAGATCCAGAGCCTGAACGACTACGGCGCGGAGTCGCTCGAGGCCCTGGCCAAGGCGGTGGAGCGCCTGCGCGCGGCGGTGGTCTCGCGCGACCATGACGTCTTCGTCGCGCTGATGCGCCAGGGATGCGAGTACCTGAAGGATCGCCGCGCCGTCGCGGAGCGCCGGGCGTAGGCGCGGGAGCGAGCGGGGGCCATGGCAGCAGACCATCAGCGGGAGCTCGAGGAGGAGATCGAGCGGCTGCGGGTCCGGCTGCGGGAGCTGACCGAGGAGGTCGGCCGCAACGAGTCGTTGTTCCGCAAGACCCAGGAAAGGGAGCTCGAGCTGCTGCGGGCCGGCTCGCTGGCGGAGCTCCTCGACCGTCTGATCAAGGGCCTGCGCCAGTCGTACCAACTGGATGCGGTGACGCTGCTTCTGCAGGACCCGCAGCACGAGGTCCGGCACCTGCTCTGGGGCGATGAGCTCCTGCTCGAAGAGCTCGAGAATGTCCACTTCGTCGATGCGTTGACCGCCGCCGCGCCGCAGGTCGCCAGCCTGGAGCGCCCCTGGCTGGGGCCCTTCCGCCTCGCCGACCACGAGCTGTTGCTGCCCGGCGTCGAGACCGGCGGCAGCGTCGCGCTCATCCCGCTGACCCGCAACGAGCAGCTCGACGGCGTGCTGGTCTTCTTCAGCGCCGACGCGCGGCGCTTCACCAGCGATCTCGCCAGCGACTTCCTGGCGCACCTCGGCGTGGTGTCGGCCATCTGCATCGAGAACGCGGTCAACCGCGCACGGCTGGTGCGCAGCGGCCTGACGGACTTCCTGACGGGCTTCCACAACCGGCGGTACCTGCAAGCGCGGCTGCGTGAGGAGCTGGCTCGCGCCCAGCGCGCGCGGCAGCCCGTCGCCTGCCTCATGATCGACGTCGATCACTTCAAGCGCATCAACGATCATTACGGCCATCTCGCCGGCGATGCGGTGCTGCGCGAGGTGGCGCAGCGGATCGACGGCGAGATGCGTGTGAGCGATACCGGCGTGCGTTTCGGCGGTGACGAGTTCGCGATCGTGTTGCCGCAGGGCAGCGTCGGCGACGGCGAGCGGGTCGCTGCCCGCGTGTTGAGTGCCATGCGCGGCCAGCCGGTGGCGATCGGCAGCCATGCGTCGGAGACGGTGACGCTCTCGATCGGCGTCGCCGCCGCCGCGCCCGATCAGGGCACGCGCGACTACAAGGCCGTGGCCGACCGCCTGATCGCGGAGGCCGACGCGGCGCTCTACCGCGCCAAGAGCGCGGGGCGCAATCGCATCGCCGTGTCGCAGAACGTCGTCAAGTAGCCCCCTTCATCCCCGCCGCCGCAGCAGCGCGATGAAGAGCGGCGCGCCGACCAGCGCCATGATCGCCCCGACGGGAAGCTGGGCTGGCGCGATCACCGTGCGTGCCCCGACATCGGCGATCGCCAACAGCGTCCCCCCGAGGAGCGCCGATGCCGGCGCCACCACGCGATGGTCGCTGGTCCGAAAGGCGAGCCGCACGATGTGCGGCGTGATGAGGCCGACGAAGCCGATCGTTCCCGCGCTGACCACAGCGACCGCCGTCAGCGCGGCGCACCCGACGAACACGAAGCTTCGCCACGCCTCCAGCCTCATGCCGACGCTGCGTGCGCGAAGCTCGCCGGCCGCGAGCACGTTGAGGGGCCGCGCCAGCAGAACCGCGAAGGCGACCGCGAACAGGGCGGTGAGCGCGCTCGCCCAGGGGTCGAGCGCCCATTCGAGGTCGCCCGCGAGCCAGAACACCATGCCGCGCAGGCGTGACGCGTCGGCGATCGACAGCAGCACCGTCACGATCGCGCCGCACGCGCTCGCGAGCACGACACCCGTCAGGAGCAGGCGGCTCGTGCCGCCGCTGCGCGCCAGGAGATGCACGATCACCACGGCCACCACGGCGCCGGCCACCGCCGACCCCTGAATCGTCAAGACCGCCGCGCCCGCGATCATGGCGAGCAACGCGCCGACCGCCGCACCCCCGGACACGCCGAGCACGAACGGGTCGGCCAGCGGATTGCGAAACAGCGCCTGCAGGAGCACGCCGGCGAGGGCGAGCAGGCTTCCCACGCCGAATGCGGCCAGCGTGCGCGGTAACCGCACTGCAAGCGCGACGCTGCGGGCCACGCTGTCGCCAGACCCCAACAGGGCAGCCAGGATACGCGCCGGCGAGAGCTCCACGCTGCCCACGAGCAGCGAGCCGATGAACACCGCGGCCGCGAGCAGCAGCAGCCCCGCGAGCCCCTTCCAGGCCCCGCCGTTCATACGCTGCAATGTATAGGTCGACTTCAATTCACAGCCACCGGTCGGAAAGAGGGGTTAGCCTAGGAGCTGGAGCTTGCCCAGTACAAGCCACGTTGATAAAACCCTCTCATGGCCGGAGACGTCATCGACTCGGATGGCTTTCGCGCGAACGTCGGCATCGTCCTGATGCGCGGCGCGGGCGAGGTATTCCTGGGTCGGCGCTCCCGCGGGCGGGGCTGGCAGTTCCCGCAGGGCGGCATGCGCACGGGCGAGAGCCCGGAGCAGGCGGTCTTTCGGGAGCTCAACGAGGAGATCGGACTCGAGCGGGACGATGTCGAGCTGGTCGGGCACACCGCTCGCTGGTTGCGCTACCGGCTGCCGGCGCGCTACGTACGCCGCAACCAGCAGCCGGTGTGCATCGGCCAGAAGCAGCGCTGGTTCCTGCTGCGGCTGCGGCGCGAGCCGATGCGGTTCGACTTCGAGCGCACGGACGAGCCGGAATTCGACGAGTGGCGATGGGCGAGTTTCTGGGAGCCGGTACGGGAGATCATCTACTTCAAGCGCGCGGTCTATCGGCGCGCGCTCCTGGAGCTTGCGCCCCTGGCTTTCCCCCAGGGGGTACCGCCGCTGCCGGACTGGTGGGACGAGGTCGCGCGCCGTCCCAGCCGGGAGCCGGCGCCGGCCGAATGAGTCCGAGGAGCGTGTATTGCCCGTGACCCTGTTCGATAAGGATGGACACCCGGACCTCGTGATCCGCCCGCATGCGCCGGTGTGGCGGACGATACTGGCCGTTGCGATCGTCGTGCTCGGGCTCGTGGGGCTGGGCGTGGCCTACGAGTACGGGCAATACCGGGCCGGCTACAGCATCGTCAACGCCATGCAGGACCATGCGCGGCTGCAGAGCACGATCGATCGCCTCCAGGCCGGCAATCGCAGCCTCCAGGCGCGCATCATCACCCTCGAGACCTCGAATGCCGGCCACGCGCGCGAGGATCAGGTCGTGACCCGCACCATCGGCGAGCTGCAGGCGCAGGTCGCGCGCCAGACGGAAGAGCTGGCTTTCTACAGCGCAGTGGTGGCCGAGGGAGCCCCCGCAATCGGACTGCGGGTCGGGACGGTGCGCTTGTCCGCGGCCAAGCCGGCGGACCATTACGATGTGAACGTCTCGCTGGTGCGGGCGGGCAAGACCGACGGCATGACGACCGGGACCGTCAGCTTGACGGTTGACGGCCAGGCGGCCGGAGGCAAGCCCATGACCCTCGACGGCCAGGCGCTGGCCGCGGGCAGCGCGGCCACCATGCCATATGACTTCCGCTACTATCAGGAGCTCGACCAGGCCGTCGTCCTGCCAGCGGGTTTCCGCCCGGAGCATCTGACGGTTCAGGTCAGCTCCAGCCGCAAGGATGTCGCCCCGCTGACGCAGACATTCCCCTGGAGCGCGGTGGTCGTGCCTTAGGCACCGAGGGAGCCCTTCCGATGTTCAACTGCGATTCCAAGCCCGTGCGGATCGAGACGCTGATCGCCAGATCGGTGCGGGTCCATGGCGACCTGGAATTCGCCGGCGGGCTGCATCTCGACGGCCAGGTGGCGGGGGACGTCCGGGCCGATCCCGCGGCCCCGACCTCCTTGTCAGTCAGCGATACCGGCTCCATAGAGGGGTCGGTGCAAGTCACGGATCTGATGCTGCACGGGGCCGTCCGCGGGGACATCGTCGCCCGCGGGCGTGTCGTCCTAGGGGCGACCGCGCGCGTCGAGGGCAGCGTCTACTACGGCGTCATTGAGATGACCCTGGGCGCCCAGATCACGGGCAAGCTGGTGCGGCTGACCGAAGGCGAAGCAGGCCCTGCCGCAACTTGAGACCCTGGTTTTGACGCCCGCGACACTGCCTCTTAGACTACTTTGAAGCGCACGTCCCCTGCCTGAGTCGCCGATTTTCACGAGGAGTTCCGACCCGCAATGAGCACCGCTGAAGCCTCGCTGGAAGCCCCCGCCCTGCTGTTTACCGATGCGGCCGCCCGCAAGGTCGGCGACCTCATCCGCGGGGAAGGCAATCCGAGCCTGATGCTGCGCGTCTTCGTCCAGGGCGGCGGCTGCTCCGGGCTGCAGTACGGGTTCGAATTCGACGAGCAGATCCAGGACGGCGATACCTGCATCGAGAACCAGGGCGTGAAGCTGCTGGTCGACCCCATGAGCGTGCAATACCTCATGGGGGCCGAGATCGACTACCGCGAAGGCCTGGACGGCGCGCAGTTCGTGATCCGCAACCCCAACGCCACGACGACCTGCGGCTGCGGGTCTTCGTTCACCGCCTGACGACCGGCTCCCGCGCTTGCGCCCCGCCGCCCCCACCCGCGACAGCCCCAAGGCCGACGCGGAGCCGGCGGTGCACCCCGTTCCCGACGTCCTCGCCGCGGTAGACCTCGGCTCCAACAGCTTTCACCTGGTTGTGGCGCGCTACACGCACGGCCAGCTCGTCATCATTGACCGCCTGCGTGAGATGGTGCGCCTGGCCGCGGGCGTCGAGGAGAACGGCCGCATCGACAAGGAGGTGGCGGCGCGTGCCCTGGGATGTCTACAGCGCTTCGGCCAGCGGTTGCGCGATATGCGTGCGGACAGCGTCCGGGTCGTAGGAACGAACGCGCTGCGCGTCGCCCATCGCAAGCAGGCCTTCCTCGAGCGGGCCCGGGAGGCGCTCGGACACCCTATCGAGATCATCTCCGGCATGGAGGAGGCGCGGCTCATCTATGCGGGCGTGGCGCACACCATGCCGAGCGAGCCCGGCCGGCGCCTGGTCGTCGACATCGGCGGCGGCAGCACCGAACTCATCATCGGCGAGGGGCTGACCCCGCTCGAGCTCGAGAGCCTGCAGATGGGCTGCGTGAGCTTGAGTGAGCGCTTCTTCCGCGACGGCAAGCTGTCTGCCAAGCGCATGGCCGGCGCTCGCCTGGCCGCGCGACTGGAGCTCGAGCCCGTGCAGGCGGCCTTCCGGCGCCGCGGCTGGGAGCGCTCCGCCGGCAGCTCCGGCACCGTGCGGGCGATCGGCGAGGCCATCCGCGAGCTCGATCCGCAGTCACCGACGGTGATCACCCCGGCGGGCCTCGAGCGGGCCATCGCCTACCTGGTCGAGGCGGGACACGTGCGCGAGCTCAAGCTCGCGGCCCTGACCGAGGACCGCCGGCCGGTCTTCCCCGGCGGCATCGCCATCCTCGCGGAGGTCTTTGCGGGGCTGAGCCTGAAGGAGATGCGGATCGCCGACGGCGCCATGCGCGAGGGGCTGCTCTACGACATGGTGGGCCG
>JASHVV010000220.1 GCA_030044385.1 Gammaproteobacteria bacterium | reverse complement strand
GAGCCGGAGATCTGCACCTGACTCTCCACCGACCGGCCGGAGAATCCTTCGAGGATGATCTGCTCGATGCGCTGGCGCACCTCCGTGTTGTAGCGGTCGCGCGGGACGTAGACCAGGCAGGAGTAGTAGCGATGATACGGATCGCGTCTCGCCAGCAGGCGCACCGTGCGCCGCTCGTACAGGTTGACGATGCCGCGAGCGATCCGGATCAGGTCCTCGACGCTGGCCTGGAAGAGCTCGTCGCGAGGATAGGTCTCGAGCACGTTGAGCACCGCCTTGCCGTCATGGCCGTGCGGGTCGAGGCCGAAATACTGGATGACGCGATCGACCTTGCGGCGCAGCACGGGAATGTCGCGCGGGCTGCGGTGATAGGCGGTCGAGGTCCAGAGGCCGAGGAAGCGGTGCTCACCGGTGACCCTGCCGCGGGCGTCGAACGTCTTGACGCCCGCGTAGTCGAGATACTCCGCCCGATGCACCGTCGAGACGGAGTTGGCCTTGGTCAGGACCAGGAGCTCGCGGTCGCGGGCGCGGGCGCGTAAGTCGCCCGTCAGCACGGTCGGTGCAAGCCTGCCTCCTCCCTTGCGCGCTCGCAGGATACCCAGCCCGCTGCGGGCGTCCGCGATCAGCCGATCCTCATCCGCCCCACGCTCGAGCCGGTAGTACCGGTAGCCGAGAAAGACGAAATGACCCTCCTCCATCCAATCGAGGAGCTGGCGGGCCTCCGCGACCTCCTCGGGCGGCAGGGAAGGCGGATCGCGCTCCAGATCCGCCACCAGGGAGCGCACGCGCTCGCGCATGGCCGTCCAATCGTCGACGGCGAGCCCCACATCCGTCAGCGTCGACTCGATATCGAGCCGCAGCCGCTCGATCGCCGCCGGATCGTTCTGGCGGTCGATCTCGTACAGCTCCCAGGACTCGGCGAGCTCCCGCTCGCCGCCGTTCGCGCCCCAGCCGGCGAGGCGGCCGCGCGCGTCGCGGCGGACCTCGAGCACCGGGTGGACGATGAGGTGCATGGCGAGGCCGGCATGGGCGAAGGCGATGCCGAGGGAGTCGACCAGGAACGGCCGGTCCTCGGTGACGATCTGCACCAGCGTGTGCGGCGACTCGAAGCCGTCGCGCTCCCGATCGGGATTGAAGATCCGGACCAGCGATTGCCCGGGGGCGCGGCGCCAGCCGAGCTCCAGGTGCGATCGGGCGGCGCCCGCGAGCGCCGCGGGCGCGCGCTCCGCGAGGTCTTCTTCACCCACGCCTCGGAAGTACGCGCGCAGGAATCGCGGCTGCATCTCACGATAGAGCGCAGCGTCCGATGCGCTGGATGGGCCATTTCGAGGGGAGGGGCGTGTGCGCGCGATGCGGTCGATCAGCGCGAGGCGCGTCGGAGGAATGCTGCGCAGCAGACGACTGTCGTCCGACGAAGGATCTGGTGCATGCATGGTGGGGCGCGATTATACGCACCGGCGGCGTTCCCGGCCGCACGCGCACGCCCGTGGGCAGCGCCGGCCGCCGGCGGTATAATAGTTGCATGCGCAACCATGGCGACGGAGAGGCATCATGAGCCAGTCCCACGATAACCCGATGGGCACAGACGGCTTCGAGTTCGTCGAGTACACCGCGCCGGACCCACAGCTGCTGCGGACGCTATTTGAGCGCATGGGCTTTCCGGTCAAAGCACGTCATCGCTCCAAGAACGTGACGCTGCACGGCCAGGGAGCCGTCAACTTCATCATCAACGCGGAGCCGGAATCGTTCGCGCAACGATTCGCACGCCAGCACGGTCCATCGGCCTGCGCAATGGCCTTTCGGGTCGCGGATGCGGGATATGCCTACCGCCGCGCGCTCGAGCTAGGCGCCAAGCCCGGCCCGCAGAGCGCCGGCCCGATGGAGCTCAACATCCCCTGCATCGAAGGCATCGGCGGCTCGCTCGTCTACCTGGTCGACCGTTACGGCGATCGCTCGATCTACGACGTCGACTTCCGGCCTGTCGCCGTGGAACCGGTCCCGGATGCGGGTTTGAGATGCATCGACCACCTGACGCACAACGTGCATCGCGGCCACATGGACCTGTGGAAGGGCTTCTACGAGCGCCTGTTCAACTTCCGCGAGATTCGTTACTTCGACATCGAGGGTCAGCAGACGGGCCTCTTCTCGCGCGCCATGACGAGTCCCTGCGGCAAGATCCGCATCCCCATCAACGAGTCGCAGGACGACAAGAGCCAGATCGAGGAGTACCTGCGCGAGTACCACGGCGAGGGCATTCAGCACATCGCGCTCGCCAGTGAGGATATCTACCGTACGGTCGACGTGCTGCGCAGCCGGGGCCTCGCATTCCAGGACACGCCCGACACTTACTACGAAGCCGTCGACGCGCGCGTGCAGGGACACCGGGAGCCGCTCGAGGAGCTGCGCCGCCGGCGCATCCTGATCGACGGCAGTCCCGAGCGCGGCGAGGGGGTGCTGCTGCAGATCTTCACCTGCAACGTCATCGGCCCCATCTTCTTCGAGATCATCCAGCGCAAGGGCAACGAAGGCTTCGGCGAGGGCAATTTCCGCGCGCTGTTCGAGTCGATCGAGCAGGACCAGATCCGCAGGGGCGTCATTTAGTTTCCCGAGGGCTGAATTACACTTGGGCGGATGGAGTCTTCCGCCGGCGGGTTGCGGCCCGCACTGCCGATAAAGCTCGAGTATGACCCGGCGCTGCCGATCACGGCGCATCGGGAGGAGATCCTTGCGGCCCTGGCGCGCCATCCGGCGATCATCGTCTGTGGCGCCACGGGCTCGGGCAAGTCGACCCAGTTGCCGAAGCTCTGTCTGGAGGCCGGGCGCGGGACCGCGGGACTCGTGGGGCATACTCAGCCGCGGCGGATCGCGGCGCGCTCTCTCGCCGCGCGCCTGGCGGAGGAGCTTGGGACCACCGTCGGCGGCGCCGTTGGCTACCAAGTGCGGTTCGCTGATCACACGGGTCCGCAGGGCCGCGTCAAGCTGATGACCGACGGCATCCTGCTGCAGGAGCTGGAGAGCGACCCGCAGCTTCGCCGTTATGACACCCTGATCATCGACGAGGCGCACGAGCGCAGCCTCAACATCGATCTGCTGCTGGGCGTGTTGCAACGCCTGCTGCCGAGGCGAGCGGACCTGAGGCTCATCGTGACCTCGGCGACCATCGATCCGGACAGGCTCTCGAACTTCTACGGCGGCGCGCCGGTGATCGAGGTGTCGGGCCGCAGCTATCCGGTCGAGGTCCGTTATCGGCCACTCGTGGCGGAAGACGAGGGCGAGTCGCGAAGCGACGAGCGCCCGGGCATGGAGCCCGGGCCGGAAGCGTGTCCATGGACGGACACGAGCGGCGCCGCGGAGCTCTCACTGCCCGAAGGCATCGTCGAGGCCGTTCGCGAGCTCGATTCCCAGGGTGCCGGTACGCGTGCCGATACGCTCGTCTTCCTTCCCGGGGAGAAGCACATCCGCGAAGCGGCGGACGCTCTCGCCAAGGCGCGCCTCGCCGATACGGAGGTGCTGCCCCTGTACGCGCGGCTCTCCGCCGCCGATCAGACGCGGATCTTCCAGAGACACACGCAACGGCGAGTGATCCTCGCCACCAACGTCGCGGAGACCTCGCTCACCGTGCCCGGCATCCGCCACGTGGTCGACTCCGGCCTCGCGCGGATCAGCCGCTACAGTCCGCGCGGCAAGGTGCAGCGCTTGCACGTCGAGCGCATTTCCCGGGCGAGCGCCGAGCAGCGCCAGGGTCGCTGCGGCCGGGAGGCCGAGGGAATCTGCATCCGCCTCTACTCGGAGGAGGATTTCGCCGCCCGCGAGGCGTTCACCCCGCCGGAGATCCTGCGCACGAACCTCGCGAGCGTGATCCTGCGCATGGCGACGCTCGGCCTCGGCGACCCCGAGAGCTTCCCCTTCCTCGATCCCCCCGACACGCGGCTCATCAACGACGGCGTGCGGCTCCTCGAGGAGCTGCAGGCCATGGGCGAGCCGCAAAGCGGCGAGCGCCCGGCCGCGACGGCCGGGCCGGGGGGCCCACCGCCAGGGACGGCCAGTGGCACGGCCTCGCGTCGCGTGACGCGCCTCGGGCGGCAGATCGCGGCGCTGCCGGTGGATCCGCGGCTCGGGCGCATGCTGCTCGCGGCCGCGCGCCAGCGCTGCCTGGCGGAGATGCTGGTGATCGCGGCATTTCTCGAGACTCAGGATCCGCGCGAGCGCCCGGCGGAGATGCAACAGCAGGCCGACGAGAAGCAGGCGCTCTTCGCCGACGGCCGTTCCGATTTCGTGACGGTGCTGAACCTCTGGCGCGCCTTCGAGCAGCAGGCGGCGGCGCTGTCCGGCAACCAGCTGCGCAAGTGGTGCCGCGAGCATTTCCTCTCCTTCCTGCGCATGCGCGAGTGGCAGGACCTGCACCAGCAGCTCGCGCGCAGCGTCCGCGAGCTCGACCTGCGGCCCAATCATGCGCCGGCAGGCTACGCCGAGCTGCATCAGGCCATCCTGACCGGTTTCCTCGGGTCGATCGGCGCGCTCGATCAGAGACGCGAGTACGACGGACCGCGCGGCCTGCACTTCGTGATCGCTCCCGGCACGCCGCTCGCCTCCAGGCCGCCGAAGTGGATCGTCGCCGGCAGTCTCCTCGAGACCACCCGCCTCTATGCCCGCATGGTGGCCTCGGTCAATCCCGCATGGATCGAGCGCGCGGGCGCGCATCTCGTCAGGCGCAGCTACAGCGAGCCTCATTGGGTCGCAGGCCGCGGCTTCGTGGCCGCCTATGAGTCGGTGTCGCTGTACGGTTTGCCGCTCGCCGCCCGCCGGCGGGTCGACTACGGACCGGTCGCGCCGCAGGAGGCGCGCGATATCTTCATCCGCCAGGCGCTGTTGGATGGCGCGGAAGGGCCGGCCCGCGCCGCGGCGCAGGGAGAGTTCATCGAGGCCAACCGCGCGCTGCGGCGCGAGCTCGAGGGACTCGAGGCGAAGACCCGCCGGCGCGACATCCTCGCCGACGAGGAGCGGCAGGCGGCGTTCTATGCCGGCCGCATCCCAGCCACGGTCAGCTCCGTCGCCGGTTTCGAGCAGTGGCGGACGCAGGCGGAGCGCCGCGACCCCCGCCTGCTGTACATGTCTCGCGCCGACTTGATGTTGCGGGAGGTAACCGACGTCGAGGACGGGCGTTTCCCCGACACGCTGGAAGTTGGCGCCAACCGCCTGCCGTTGCGGTACCGGTTTGAGCCGGGGGAAGCCGATGACGGTGTGACGCTGGTCGTCCCCGATTTGCTGCTCGATGCGCTGCAGGCAGACCAGATTGCCTGGCTGGTGCCGGGGTGGCGGCTGGAGAAGGTCATCGCCGTGCTGCGCGAGCTGCCGAAGGCGCAGCGCAAGCTCCTCGTGCCGGTGCCCGAGCATGCCAGACAGGCCCTCGAGGAGCTGACCGCCGGCGGGTTCCATGCTGGGCTTGCCGCCTGGGTCTCGGACCGGATCGGCAGCCCCGTGACGGCGGCGGAGCTCGCCGCCCTGCCGTTGCCCGACTGGTTGCGGATGAATCTCCGCGTCGTCGACGCGCAGGACCGGGTGTTGGCCGAAGGACGCGACCTCGCGGCGCTCCGGCGCAAACTGCTCGGCCCGGCGGCCAGCACGCGTCCCGCGCCGGAGCAAGGCTCGCTGCCGCATCGGCAGTGGGACTTCGGCGAGCTGGCCGAAAGCCGTGCGGCCGAGCGCAACGGGTTGCAGCTCACGATCTTCCCGGCGCTCGAGGACCGTGGGAGCGGTGTTGCGCTGGTGGAGGCCCGCAGCCTGGCCGTTGCCGAGGAGATGTCGCGACGAGGCGTCGGCCGGCTCGCGCTGCTCGGCCTGGCCCAACAGGCCCGCTACTGGCAAAAGCGCGTGAGCGAAGATCGGGAGCTGGTGCTGCAGAGCCGCGGCCTCGAGCTGCTGCAGCCGCTCTCCGAGGCGATCGCCCAGCGGATCTTTCTCGACAGCTTCCTGCCGGCTGACGCTCCCTTGCCGCGCAGCCGCGAAGCTTTCAGCCGGCGCCTGGACGAGGGCCGCGCGAGTCTCGAGGCGACCGGCACCCGGCTGCTGGAGACCGTGAGGAGCATCCTGCGGGAATGGCGCGGCGTGCGCGCCGCCGTCGATGCGCTGCGGAATCCGGCAGCCGCCAACGCGGTGGTCGAGGTCAACAACCAACTCGTGACGCTGCTGCCGCCCGATTTCATCGAGTCGACGCCACATCCCTGGCTCGGCCACCTGCCGCGCTATCTCAACGCCATCGCGCGCCGCCTCGGACGCCTGCCGGCCGAAGCGCGGCGCGATGAGGAGCTGGCTGCACGGGTGCGCCCGTTCGCCGCGGCGTTGAGAAGTCTGCAGGCGCAGCCTGCGGACGGGCCGCGGATCGAGCCGGCGCGGCTGCGGTGGATGATCGAGGAGTTCCGGGTTTCGCTGTTCGCCCAGGATCTCAAGACGACCCTGCGGGTCTCCGAGCAGCGGCTCGCCGAGCAGCTCGAGCGGGTCAAGGCGGAGGCCCAGGGCTGACGCCCAGGGCTGACGCGCTAGCCCCTATGATGGCGGGCGAGGTAATCCTCGCTCTGCATCTCCGTGAGGCGGCTCGCGGTGCGCTGGAACTCCAGCCGCAGGCGCTCGCCGCGGTAGAGCTGCGCGGGTGGCGCGGCGGCGGAGATCACCAGCTTCACGCAGCGATCGTAGAGCTCGTCGATGAGGGCAATGAAGCGGCGCGCGGGGTCTTCCCGCAGCGTGTCCATCACGGGAACGTCGGCCACGACCACCGACTGATAGGTGCGCGCGATCTCGATGTAATCATCCTGACTGCGGGGGCCGGCGCAGAGGGCCTCGAACTCGAACCACGCCGCGCCCTCGCTCTGCCGCACGACCGGGATCGGCCGGCCTTCGATCTCTACCGTGCCGCCCGAGGCGTCCGCGTGGTCCGAGAGGTCTGCGAACAGCGCCCGCAGCCTCTCGGGGGTGTCGGCATCGCCGGACGGCAGATAGGTGCCGGCCTGGGTGAGCCGGCGGAGCCGATAATCGCGGTCGCCCCCGGCCGGGACCACCTCCACGTGCTGCTCGATGAGCTCGATTGCGGGCAGGAAGCGCTGGCGTTGCAGGCCGTCGCGGTAGAGGTCGCCGGGAGGCACGTTGGAAGTTGCCACGAGCGTCACGCCGCGGCGGAAGAGGCCGCCGAAGAGGCCGGCCAGGATCATCGCATCGGCGATGTCGGTCACGAAGAGCTCGTCGAAGCACAGCACCCGTACCTCGGCCGCCAGCCGCTCGGCCACGGTCTCGAGCGGCGCCTCGACATCCCGCAGGCTCTTCAGCTGCGCATGGACGTCGTGCATGAAGCGATGGAAATGGCGGCGGCGGCGCTCGGGGAAGGGCAGGCTCTGGAAGAAGAGATCCATCAGCCAGGTCTTGCCCCGGCCCACCGGTCCCCAAAGATACAGGCCCCGCGGCGGCGCCGGGGCGTGCCGCCGTCCGATGGCGCGCAACAGGCGCCCGCCGAGCGAGCCGCTCGCGCGCTGGGCGGCGATCAGCTGCGAGCGCAGCGCTTCCAGCCGGCCCACGATCGCGAGCTGCGCCGGATCGGCGCGGAAGCCGCGCTCGAGAATCTGACGCTGGTAGATTTCGCGCAGCGTCCTCGCGCCTGCATCATTCATCGGCGGTCAGTCCGTAGCGAGCTCCGGTAGATTCCGGAAATGCTCCAGCGCCCGCGGGTTGGCGAGCGCGTCGATGTTCCTGACAGGTTGGCCGTGGATCACGTTGCGGACGGCGAGCTCCGTGAGCTTGCCGGAGAGGGTGCGCGGAATGTCGGCTACCGCGACGATCTTCGCCGGTACGTGCCGCGGCGTCGTGTGGACGCGAATGGCGTCGCGGATCGTCTTCTTCAACGTGTCATCGAGCTGCGCCCCGGCCCGCAGGCGCACGAAGAGAACGACGCGGACGTCATCCCGCCAGTCCTGTCCGACAGCGATCGCCTCGATGACCTCCGGCAGGCCCTCGACCGCGGAGTAGATCTCCGCCGTGCCGATGCGCACGCCGCCGGGATTCAATACAGCGTCGGAGCGGCCGTAGATGACGATACCGCCGTGCTCGGTGAGCGCGGCGTAGTCGCCGTGATGCCAGACCCCGGGGAAGCGTTCGAAGTAGGCCGCCCGATAGCGCGCGCCGTCCGGGTCGTTCCAGAAACCAACCGGCATCGACGGGAAGGGCGCCGTGCACACGAGCTCGCCGCGCTCGCCGCGCACCGGCTTGCCGTCGTCGCCGAAGATGTCGACGGCCATGCCGAGTCCGCGGCACTGGAGCTCGCCGCGGTGGACGGGGAGCGTCGGGCAGCCGAGGGCGAAGCAGGAGACGATGTCGGTCCCGCCCGAGATGGAGGCGAGGTGCAGGTCCGGCTTGATCGCGCGATAGACGAAGTCGAAACCCTCGGGCAGCAGCGGCGAGCCGGTGGAGAGGAGCGTCCTGAGCTGGGACAGGTCGACGTTGGCGGCGGGAACGAAGCCGTTCTTCTCCAGCGCGGAAAGATATTTGGCGCTGGTGCCGAAGACCGTCAGGCGCTCCTGCTGAGCGAGTCTCCAGAGCGCGCCGGGACGGGGATGGAAGGGGCTGCCGTCGTAGAGGACGAGAGTTGCGCCGGCGGCGAGCGCGCTCATCAGCCAGTTCCACATCATCCAGCCGCAGGTGGTGAAGTAGAAGACCCGGTCGCCCCGCCGGATGTCGGTGTGGAGGAGATGCTCCTTCTGATGCTGCAGCAGTGTGCCGCCTGCGCCGTGCACGATGCACTTCGGAACGCCTGTCGTGCCGGAGGAGTAGAGAATGTACAGCGGGTGGTCGAACGGCAGCGCTGCAAAGCGCAGCGGCGCGCCTCGCTCACCGAAGGCCGACCAGTAGCTGGCTCGCGCTGCGGCCGCCCCCAATCGATCCAGGACTGGTTGCGATTCCACGTACGGAATCACGACGATCCGCTCGACGCTCGGCAGCTTCGGGGCCACTTCGGCCATCTGCGCGAGGGAGTCGATCGTCTTGCCGGCGTAGAAGTAACCGTCCGCCGTGAACAGCACCTTGGGAGCAATCTGACCGAAGCGGTCGAGCACGCCATGCGCACCGAAATCAGGCGAGCAGGACGACCAGGTCGCCCCGAGGCTGGCCGTCGCCAGCATCGCGATGGCGGTCTCCGGCAGGTTGGGCAGAAAGCCCGCGACGCGGTCGCCCTCGCCGACACCCGCGGACCTCAGTCCCGCCGCGATCCGTGCGACTTCCCGGCGCAGCTCGCGATGGGAGATCTGCCGGCGGGTGCCGCGCTCGTTGACGAACACGATCGCGGCGTGATCGTCGTCATACCGCAGGAGGTTCTCCGCGAAGTTGAGCCGCGCGTTGGGGAAGAACCGCGCGCCGGGCATGCGGCCCGGGTTCTCGAGCGCCGGACCCGCGCCCCACTGTGCGCGGATGTCGGCGAACCGTGCGACCTCGGTCCAGAATTCCCCGGGCTGCGCGACGGACCAGGCGTACAGCTCCGCGTACCCTCCGAGCCGCAGTACCTTGCGGGCGTTCAAGCACTCGGTGAACCGTGTCAGGTTGGAATCGGCGATGCGGGCCGCCGAGGGGCGCCAGATCTCGGTCATGTCGGTCTCAAATTCACGTCGACTATCATGAAGCGGCACAAGCTGGCGTCAAGGCACAGGGACGTGCCCCGCCGCCGCAGGTGGCGGAGCTTTGGGCAAAAACCACGCTTTTTGCCGAAAGCAGCGCTGGGCCGGGCAGGAGCCCGGATCCAGCGCCATCTACAAGGACTGGTAATTCGGCCCGGAGCCGCCCTCCGGAGGCGTCCAGTCGATGATCTCGTAGGGATCCTTGATGTCGCAAGCCTTGCAATGCACGCAGTTGGCGGCGTTGATCTGCAGCCGCTTGCCGCCCGCCCCGTCGTCGACCATCTCGTAGACGTTGGCCGGGCAGAAGCGCTGGCAGGGATTGCCGAACTCCTTCGCGCAGCGGTCG
>JASHVV010000219.1 GCA_030044385.1 Gammaproteobacteria bacterium | reverse complement strand
CCGTTGCGATCGAGCACCCGCCTGCCCGTGAGCTTCTCGAGGTTGCGCTCCTGGCTGGGAGACAGCGCGTGATCCACCAGGATCACGTCCGCCTCGCCGGCCTCGGCGGCGCGCTTGAGCTCCTCCGCCTTGCCGCTGCCCACGAAGTAGCGCGGATCCGGCCGCTCGCGGCGGCCGGTCACCGTGGCGACGGGCTCCGCGCCGGCCGAGAGCGCAAGCTGGGTGAATTCCTCGAGATCCTCCGGATCGACCTGGGCGCCGAGACCGATGCGCACCAGCAGCGCGCGCTCACCGGAACGCGGGCGCTCGAACACTCGGCACCTCCGTGCGGCAGCGCATCACTCGGCGGGCGACTCCACCGGGGCCGCACCCTCCTCCGTCAGGCGCACGTTTCGCGCCGGCACTACGGTGGAGATGGCGTGCTTGTAGACCATCTGGCTGACGCTGTTCTTCAACAGCACCACAAACTGGTCGAACGAATCGATCTGACCCTGCAACTTGATGCCGTTGACGAGGTAGATGGATACGGGCACCCGTTCCTTGCGTAACGCGTTCAGGAAAGGATCTTGGAGCGATTGGCCTTTGGCCATCGGGTTCTCCTTGTTTTCACGGCTTCTAGTTGTTCGTGCGAGAGTAGCAAGCAAGCAAAGCTTCCCCGGAGACCTCCAGCAAGGTACGTGCCTCGCGGGGCGTAGGGAGCGACGGCCGGAATCTTAACACGCGCGCCGAATCAAAGACCAAGCTGGCGCAACGCGCGGCATGAGTCGCGATTCCACGACAGCTCGTCGACTTCCGGGTCCAGCCAGCGCGGGGCCGTCTCGGCGCGCATCCAGGTGAGCTGGCGCTTGGCGAGCTGGCGCGTGGCGGCAATCCCGCGCTCCACCGCCTCGGCGAAGCCGCACTCGCCCTCGAGGTACGCCCACAGCTGGCGATAGCCGACCGCTCGCATCGAGGAATGCCGCGCGGTGAGGTCGCCTCTCTCGTGGAGCGCCCGCACCTCATCGAGGAAGCCGGCGGCCAGCATCGCGTGGAACCGATCGGCGAGGCGCCGATGCAACTCCGGGCGGCTGCGGGGTGCCAGCGCCCAGGCCTCGAGCGGCATGTCTGCGAGCGGACTCGCGGTCTCGCGCTGCAGCTCCGAGAGCCGCCGGCCGGTCGCCTGGCAGACCTCCAGAGCCCGCTGAATTCTCTGGCTGTCGTTGGGGTTGATGCGCGCGGCGGCCTCGGGATCCAGCCGCGCGAGCTCGGCGTGGAGCGCCGGCCAGCCGGCACGCGCCGCGCGCGCGTCAATCTCGCGGCGCAGCTCCGCGGACGCCTGTGGCAACGGCGCCAGGCCTTTGAGCAGCGCGCGCAGATACAGCATGGTGCCGCCTACCAGGAGCGGCACGCGTCCGCGCGCGTGGATGGCGGCAATCGCCGTCATCGCGTCCGCCACGAACCGTCCGGCGGAGTAGCTCTCCGCCGGATCGCAGATGTCGACGAGGTGATGCGGCAGCCGGGCGCGCAGCTCCCGGGCGGGCTTCGCCGTCCCGATGTCGAGACCGCGGTACACCAGCGCGGAATCGACGCTCACGATCTCGACCGGTGCGACCTGCGCCAGGCGGATGGCCCAGTCGCTCTTGCCGGTGCCGGTGGGACCGGTGAGCAGGTAGACCGGAAGCTGCGCCGCGGCAGCCGACCCGGCGGGCGGCAGCATCACCGCCCCCGCAGGAAGAGCTGGTCGAGCTCGGCGAGAGTGAGCCGTGTCCAGGTGGGACGGCCATGGTTGCACTGGTTGGCGCGATCGGTCGCCTCCATCTGCCGCAGCAGCGCGTCCATCTCGGGCAGGGTCAGGCGGCGGCGGGCATGGACGGCGGTGCGGCAGGCGAGCGTCCCGAGGAATCGGTCCGCCGCTGCATCGAGATGATGCAGCCCATCCTCGCGGGCAAGATCCTCGATGACCGATTTGACAATATCCGCCACCCGCTCACCCGAGAGCAGCGCCGGGACTCGCCGCAGGGCGAGCGAGGTCGGACCGACCGAGTCGATCTCGAAGCCCGCCCGCTCCCAGGGCGCCGGATTCTCGAGCACGGCATCGAGCTCGTGCGCCTTGACGGTCACGATCAGAGGCTCGAGGAGGAGCTGCGATGCCGGCGGTCCGGCGCCGCGATCGGCCTTGAGCCGCTCGTAGAGCACCCGCTCGTGCGCGGCGTGCATGTCGACCAGGATGAGGCCCTCCTCGCTCTGCGCCAGGATGTAGATGCCATGGAGCTGGGCCAGCGCAACGCCGAGCGGCGGATGGCCCGGCGCGGCGGACGGGAGCTCGTTGACGGCCTGCGCCAACAGCCAGGGATCGCGGGACGACTCGTAGGCGTGCGGCGTGCGCAAGGGCAACGCCTGGGCCGTGCCCGGCCAGGGTTGTGTCGGCCCCGCGCCCCGCGCGACGGCACCCGCCAACACCGGCTGCGCGCTCGCGGCCGGCGTCGCCCCGGCCTCGGGCCGAGTGCCCGCGAGCGCGCGCTCGATCGCCCGGAAGATGAACTCGTGGATCTGGTGGCCGTCACGGAAGCGCACTTCGAGCTTCGCCGGATGCGCATTGACATCGACCTGCCGCGGATCGAGCGACAGATGCAGCACGTAGGCGGCGTGCCTGCCGTGGTAGAGCACGTCCCGGTAGCCCAACCTGACGGCGCTGGCGAGCAGCTTGTCGCGCACGCTGCGCCCGTTGACGAACCAGAACTGCTGATCGGGCTGCGCGCGCGAGGCGGTCGGCAGGCCGATCCAACCGGTGAGCTGCACGGAGCCGGAGGCCTGGTCGACGGCGATGAGGCTCGCGATGAGCTCCTTTCCCAACACTTGCGCCAGGCGCTCCTCGCCCGGACGCTCGCCCGCCGGTACCGGCGCGTCGAGGAGCACGCGCTCGCCGCTGCGCAGCCGGAACGAGACGTCGGGGCGGGAGAGCGCGAGCCGCTCGAGCAGCCGCGCGATGTGCCCGGTCTCGGTCGGGGCGCTGCGCACGAATTTGCGCCGCGCGGGAATGTTGAAAAAAAGATCGCGCACTTCGATGCTGGTGCCGAACGGATGGGCGGCGGGGCGGACGGGGCTCACGGCGCCGGCGTCGACGGCGATCTCGGCCGCGCGCTCGGCGCCGATCGGATGCGAGACGACGCGCAGGCGGGACACGGAGCCGATGGAGGGCAGCGCCTCGCCGCGAAAGCCCAGGGTGGTGATGGCGGCGAGGTCGTCCAGGGAGGCGATTTTGCTGGTCGCGTGGCGGCAGATTGCGATGGGGAGATCGTCGGCGGAAATGCCGCAGCCATCGTCGCGTACGCGCATGAGGGCTACGCCGCCGCGCTCGATGTCGACTTCGATGCGGTGTGCGCCGGCATCCAGGGAGTTCTCGACCAGCTCCTTGATCACGGAGGCGGGGCGCTCTATGACTTCGCCGGCGGCGATTTGATCTATGAGCTCGCTGGGAAGGATTCGGATGGGCATGGTCGGGCAAGTTTATAGCTGCGGAGCACGCCGTAAAATCTTCCGGCGCGCTCCTCTCTGGCGTTCGGGACGTTTGACGTTCGGGCGGGGACTAATTGCCGGCGACCAGGGAGTCGAGGCCTTCCTGGCGCTCTTCGGCGAAGAGGGTGCCGGCGGGGGGGTGCTGGCGGAAGTAGAGGCGGATGCCGCGGAAGATGGCGTCGGCGATGCGCTGCTGGTGGAGAGGGCTGCGGAGCCTGCGCTCTTCGCGGGGGTCGGAGATGTAGTCGGTCTCGATGAGCAATGAGGGGATGTCGGGGGATTTCAGCACGACGAAGGCGGCTTGCTGCACGATGGGTTTGCGCACGGGGACCGAGGACTGGTCGAGCGAGGCGAGCACCTGTCGGGCGGCGGTCATGCTCTCGCTGATCGCGGCGGACTGGGAGAGATTGAGGAGGACCGAGGCCAGGGTGCTCGACTTGTCATCGAGCTTCACGCCGCCTTTGAGATCGGCATCGTTCTCGCGCTCCGCCAGCCACCGCGCGGCCTCGCTCGAGGCGCCGCGCAGGGAGAGGATGTAGACCGAGGCGCCGGCAATGTCCCGCTGGCTGACATCGTCGGCATGGATGGAGACGAACAGGTCGGCCTTGGCACGGCGTGCGATCACCATGCGCTCGCGCAGCGGGATGAAGACATCGCTGTTGCGTGTCAGGACCGCCCGCATGCCGCGTTGCCCGTCGATCAGACGAGCCAGCTGGCGCGCGATGGCGAGGGTCACGGTCTTCTCTTCCAGGCCGTGGGGACCGATCGCGCCGGGGTCCACGCCGCCGTGTCCGGGATCGACCGCCACGATGATGTCGCGCCCGGTATTCGCGGGCTCGTGCCGCGCGCGGATCGGTGTTGGAATGGTGTCGGGCGCCGTGGACGCGGTAGCCGTCGCAGCCGTCGCGGGAGCCGCCGGGGCATCGCCGAGCGTCAGGATGAGCTGCGGTCCGCGCGCCGGCGAATAGGCCCAGTCGGTGTGCACGCGGGCCGCATCGTTGAGGACGAGCACGAGCCGCAGCGCGCCGTTCGGGCGGCGGCCCATGCGAATGTCGGCGACGAGCCCACGGCCGCGCGGGAGCCT
>JASHVV010000218.1 GCA_030044385.1 Gammaproteobacteria bacterium | reverse complement strand
GGAATGCCGCAAGAGCGCGCCCGGCGTCTACGTGAACGGCTGCAAACTGGCGAGCATCGGCATCCGCGTGCGTCGCGGCGCGAGCTATCACGGCGTCGCCCTGAACGTGAGCGCCGATCTGGAGCCTTTTCACCGCATCAATCCTTGCGGCTACCCTGGCCTGGAAATGACCAACCTCGCGCAGTTGAGCGCCGTCGGTTCCGTGAGTATCGCCGCCGAGGCGCTGCAGCCCCACTTGCTGCGACACCTCTACGGTCGCCTGCTTCAGCCGTGATTCTCCTCCGACACGGACCTCTACTGCGGAGCTCCCGTCATGGCCGAGAAGCGTAGACCGACTGGAAGCGGCTGTGATGCGCCACCCACGCGGCGGTGGTTGCGCAAAGCCAACCGATTGACTCAAGGATTAACTGGTGCTCCTCGGCCAGGCGCCGGTGCAGGATCGGCTCATGGTGAGCAACCCGATTCCGGAGCAAACGAATCTGATCGAGTGCGGCGTGGGCCTGTTTGCGCAGAAACGGCGTCGGGCTGTTGACGAGGAGTTTTCGAAAGTGAGGACGCCAGAGATGGGTTTCGTACTTCGGGCCGAAAAGACCCACCCAGAAACCGAAGCTGAGCTCTGCGACGAGGCGGTCAGGCTCGAGTGGCTTGCCCTGAAAGCCTAGAGCCCGCTTGGCGCGATCGACGTGCTCCTGCTGAACATGACGCATACCGAGACCCTGCGCATCGTACCAACACGCACCGAATGCCACTGATAGGGACCGATGGATCTTGTTCCGAAGCGTGATTTCCAGTCCCTGGAGCGGCCCATAAAGCGCTTCGCTGAGAGCGGTGTTCCACATGTAAAGGCGCAGCGCCTGAGCGGTATCCCCTTTGGCCAGGACGAGGTAGCGCCGAAGCCGCGCCGATGAGACGCTGATTCGCAAGGGCTCTAGACTGTGATAGCTGTAGGCGTAGGGGACTTGCAATTGTCCGTCCGCTCCTTATCATGGATGCCGTAAGCCCCGGTAGCGCCTCTGCTCAGCATGCGCCCGGGGCGTTTCGTTTTCAGGCTGGGAAATCTGCGGACTTCCTACAGCGTCCTGGCCGCACCCGTCGGACTATCGAATATCCGGATATGAACGGCCCGCGGTCCGTCATGGTCCAGTGCCAATCGACTTCCTCGGTCAGACCGCATACGACGTCGAGTAGCGTAGACCGCAGCCGCGGATCGGTCGTCATGGGGGCGGGCACGATCCGGCCAACGTGATTTTTCATTCAGATCTCCTCGAGGGGCGTCATTGAATGAGATCACCAAGTTGTCACGAACCGCGGCTCGTTTCAAGGGAGTTTGCCGGTGCGTTTCCTTAAATTCACGCTGTTATTGGCACCAGCAACCACGTTTGGAGTTGACGCGCGGAGCAGCGTCAGAGAGCGACCGAAGAGGACTGCCCCGTCCTCAACGAGTGGCGGTACGCTCGGCGAGTGTCCAGGCGCCGCGTTGCGATCCCTGGTGCCTCCAGCCGTTCACGGCCGAGCCTGCGAGGTGCTCGGCGAGCCGCCGGGCGTGGTTGCGCAGTTCCGACACTGCGGTGGCTTCCCAGTCGCGCGCACGCAGCCACGGGCCGATGTAGTAGAGGCCTTTGACGACGTGTCCTCCGGCGTCGACGACTTCGCCGTCGCCCGTCAGCCGGATGCCGAGGTGGAGCGGGTCCGACACGATGAGGCCGCTGGAGAGCAGCGACTTCACCAACGCGCTTTCCGATTGCGCAGCACGATAATCGGGCCCCGTGCAGTTGAATATCCGCCCGACGATGGCCAGCTCGCGCTGCTGCGTGCCGCGCTGCCGCCAGATGACCTCGACCCCGGCCCGCGTCAGGGTTGCGCTCTCGAGGGAGCCGGCCTGCACGGTGAGGCCGCCGGCAGACTGCAGCCGCTGGAGCTCCTGCGCAGCGGCCGGCGGGAGCCTATGGCGGTGCACGTCCCAGATTGGGCGCACGTGACGCAGGAACCGCCGTCGGTCCGTGTCACTGAGGCCGCCCCAGAGCTCGGGTGCGATGCTGCGCACCACGTTGATGACCTCACGCCAATCGCCGCCGACCCCGTTCAACTGACGGGACAGTGAATGCACGACGCGGACGAGCTTGCGGAGCGAGCCGGATGAGCCGCGGAGAGTCGCCACCGCATCGGGGAGCAGTGTCGCCCGATCGAATGCGGTCTGCGGCTGCGGCAGACGGCCGTGTCGCGACAGCGCCAGGATCTCGGGTGGCTCCGGCCCGCGCAGCGCGAGGCGCAGGGCGACATCGGCCATCGTGAGGCCGGTTCCGAGCAGGAGCACTCGCCGGGGCGCCCGCTCCGGCCTCTCCTGCGGCCACGCGCCCCAGGGGTCGTGGACATAGCGGTTGGTGCCGCGGATTGCCTGCAGCGCCGTCAGGTGCGCGGGGCGTGGATTGCCGATCGCGAGTACGACTTCATCCGCCAGAATGAGATGGCCGTCATCGAGATCCAGCCGCCAGGAGCGGGTGTGATTGCGCGGCTGAACGAGCCGTGTGACCCGTCCCCAGACGCGGGTGCACTCCATGCCGGAGGATGCCCTCGCGCTGTGCAGGCAGTCGGCAAGATAACGGCCGTAGAGCGCGCGCGACAGGAAGTCCTGCGCGCCGACCCGCATTCCCTGCCGCGCGGCGAAGTCGGCGAGCTCGCCGGGATGGGAGACATCGAGAGACATCTGGCTGGCCGGTACGTTGAGCAGGCAGTCCTGCTGGCTGGCGGAGTAGGCCAGCCCGGCAGCCGTGTCCGGCCGATCATCGATCAGGATGATACGTACGGGCGAATGCGCGCGCTTCAGCAGGTGAACGGCGGTCGCCGTTCCCGAGAAGCCCGCTCCGATGATGGCGATGCTTCGCATAGGCTGATGCCTCCATTGGGAGATCATGCTGCCCGAGGAGGGGTAGAAAAGTCCGTCGCAGCAGGGTGATAAAAGGGTTTCAGCCCAGCTCGCTCACCAGCGGGGCCCGCATTCGAGCCCCATAGGCCTCGCGTTCGCCCAGGGCGGCGGGGCGCTCGACTGCGAGAGTCCTCGCGATCCGCCCCTCCCGCAGCACGATCACCCGATCGGCCAGTGCAATCGCCTCATCGACATCGTGCGTGACCAGCAGCACTGCGGGGCGGTGACGGGCGCAAAGGC
>JASHVV010000217.1 GCA_030044385.1 Gammaproteobacteria bacterium | reverse complement strand
TTTTTTGGATGACCCGAATAATCGCTGTCAGCTTGGCAATCACGGGCATCTATTACATTCGGCTGAAACGCTGGGGCTCGCGCCCCGGCCCAATCTAAGGCCCGCGTGTCATTGCACGCGCTGGATCGTTCCTGACGGCCACGGCAAAAGTTGCGGTCGTCACCCGTGCCCGCGTCGACCTCCGGATTTCTTGCCTCGTTATCCGCAAGTATTGGCGCGTACGCATCACCCGATGCTCTCTCACGGGAAATCATACCGATTCCAGCTTGACTTTGTCGTTGTAATTGGGCAACAGAGGGGCGTCCGCGAGCGGCAGCCGCACTCCGAACCGCGCGCCCTCGCCGCCCGGCAGATCGGCGGCCGCGACCCCGCCGCCGTGATACTCCACGATGAGGCGCACGATGTAGAGGCCGAGCCCGAAGTGCGGCCGGCTGTCGCTGCCGCTGCGCGACTGCCAGAGCGACTCGAACAACCGTGCCCGGGTCTCGGGCGCGAGCGGCGGTCCCGGGTTGTCGACTTCGATCACCGCGGCGGCCGACTCCCGCCGCAGCCGCACGGTGATCGTGGCGCCGGCGGGGCTGAAGTCCACGGCATTGTCGATCAGCTTGTCGAGCAGCTGCACGATCAGATCCGGCGCGCCTTCGATCTCGATCGATTCCGCGGGCAGATCCGCCGCGAACCGACGCTCCGGAAACGCGATCCCGTACGCGCTGACGGCGGATGCGATCACCGGTGTCAGGTCGAATCGCGAGCGCTCGGCGTTGCCGATGGCTTCCTCGACCCGCGTGGCGGCGCCCATTGCCACCAGAATCGCGTTCAGGCGCTCGCTGCCCTGGCGCGCGCGCTCGAGGTACTGGCGCGCGGCCGGGGAGACTTGCTCGGATTCCAGGTTCTCGAGCGAGGAGCGCACGATCGTCAGCGGCGTGCGGATCTCGTGCGCCAGCTTGCCGGCGAGCGAGCGCAGATAGCTCGTGTACTCGTTCAGGCGTCCCAGCAGGCGGGAGAAGCCGCGCGCGACGTCTCCCAGCTCGTCCGCAGCGGCCGTTTCCGGGAACTGCGTCACGAGCCCTTCCCGGGTCAACGCGGACTCGCTCGCCCGGCGCAACCGCGACAGCCGCAGCGCCAGCCAGGCCGCAAAGGCGAATGTGACGATAACCGCGATCGCGCTCGTGCCCAGAGTCAGATCGAGCAGGCGCGTCAGCGCCTGATCCCGCAGTCCTTCCCAGCGATTCGCGTCCTGGGTCACCTCGAGACTGCCGACGACCGCCTCGTGAGGCGCATCGTAGATCGGCGCCGCGGATGCGATGTACGGCGGCTCGCCCTGCCGGTCGACGAAGCGCCGATAGATCTGCGTCAGGATGCCGGGCTCCGGCGCCAGGACCCCGGGCACCGCCAGCTCGTCCGACTGCGCGAGCACTGTGCCTCCCGGCGTGCTGACGGCCAGCCGCATCCCGGGCTGGACGAATTGCGCCAGATACGGCGTCAGCGCCGGCGACGCCACGATCAGCCGGCCGAGCGTATGCAGATCGGTGTCGCGCAGCGTTCCGTAGCTCAGGGGGTTGGCGCCGCGCTGGTCGCGATCGTCGAGAAGAACGCCGAACTGACTGCCCACCATGGAAAGAGGCATCGCGATCTCGACGTCGTAGCCGATGGCCGTGGGCTGAAGCGCGCCGACGATGCGCGGGTCCTGCGTGGCTTCCTCCTTGCCGTACTCGCCCGTCTCGATGCGGCGCGCGAACAGGGCTCCGGGCCCGGTCAGCGCGAGGAACACCTGCTGCTGCATGCCCTGCGGATCCTCGTAACCGACCCATACCCGGTCGCCGAGCGCCGCGGAGTCGAGCGGACTCGCGCCGGGCGCATCGAAGACGAGACGGGGATCGCGCACCTCGAGGAGCACGTAGAGCATCCGATCGTGGACGCCCGTCAGGATCCCGAACCGGTGTGCGCCGGTCCCGTAATGGCGCCACGCGGCAGGATCGCGCGGCCAGTCGTCCGGATAACCGTCGATATACGGGGCCGCCGTCAACACCAGGGGCGTGAGGTCGTAGGGACCCGGATGAGCGGGCGCGGGCGGGTCCGGGTTGCGGTACAGCAGGTCCATCCGGCCCTGGAGCGAGGCGGCGATCGTCTGCGACACCGCCTGCAGCTCGTGCTGCTCGCTTTGGCGCAGCGCGGCTTCCATCTGACGCGCGTAGCGGATGCCTTCCCATGGCAACACGAGCGTCGCCAGACCGAGCAGCAGCAGTTTCAGTCGCAGCGACATGGCCGGCTCATTCGACCCAGCGGTACCCCATCCCGTAGACCGTCTGCAGGGCGTCGAATGCCGGATCGAGGCTCTGGAACTTGCGCCGGATTCGCTTCACGTGCGAGGTGATGGTGTTGTCGTCCAGCACGACGTTGGCCGCGTCCATGAGCTGCTGGCGGTTCTTCACGTGGCCCGGGTGACGCGCCAGGGCGTGGACGATCCAGAACTCCGTCAGCGAGAGCAGGACCACCTTGGATTCCCACTCCGCGCGCATCCGCTCCACATCCAGCGTCAGCGGGCCGCGCCGAACGATCTGACCCTCATCGCCCGGGGGCTTGCGCAGGGCTTCCACCCGGCGGAAAAGGGCGTTCACCCGCGCGATGAGATGCGCGAGGCTGAGATCCTTCGTCAGGAAGTCGTCGGCCCCGAGCCGCAGGCCCGAGACCGCATCGAGCTCCGAGTCGCGCGCGGTGAGGAAGATGATCGGCAGCTCCGCCGACAGCCCGCGCAGTTGCCGGCAGAGCTCGAAGCCGCCTTCCGGCTCGTCCTCCAGCGAGATGTCGATCACGGCCAGGTCCGGCAGGCGGGCGGTGAATGCGGCCATGGCCTGCGCCCGGTTGCCGTAGGTGCGCACCACGTAGCCCTCGCGGGCAAAGGCCGCTGCGTAGTTGTCGCGGATGGCCGGCTCGTCTTCAACGATGGCAATGAGGCGCTTCATGCGGCCGATTATAGGGCCAGGCAGCGATCGCTTCCGGCCATGGCCGCGCTCCGGCTGCGCTGGTATCGTCCGCCCCCATGAAGATACCCGAGATCCTGATCGTCGAGACCGTGCACCAGCCGGGCAGCCTGGCCAAGGTGCTGCAGGTGATCGCCGAGGCGGGCCTCACCATCGAGCACCTGATCGCGCTGCGGCGCGACCAGGGCCGCACCCTCTGGGAGATCACGCTGGAGATGGACGAAGAGGCGGATCGGAGCCTCTACGAGCGCATCGATCGCCTGCCGACGGCGCGTTTCGTCGGCAAGTCCGACCGCGTGTTCAACCGCCATCGCGGGGGCAAGATCCGCACCGTCGCCAGCCTGCCCATCAACACGCTGCAGGTCCTCCGCGACATCTACACGCCCGGCGTGGCGCGGGTCTGTCTGGCGATTCAGAAGGACCCGCGGGCCGCTCACGACCTGACCAGCGTCGACAGCACGGTGGCGGTCGTGACCAACGGCACGGCCGTCCTGGGGCTCGGCAATATCGGCCCGCTCGCGGGGCTGCCGGTCATGGAGGGCAAGGCGGCGCTGTTCGCCGACCTGGTCGGCCTCTCGGCGGTGCCGATCCTGATCGAGGAGCGCCAGCCCGATCGGGTCGCGGACACCATCGCCCGCATTCACCTGTCCTTCGGCGCCATCCAGCTCGAGGATTTCGCCGCGCCCGAGTGCTTCGAGATCGAGCGGCTGCTGCGGGAGCGGTTACCCAAGCCCGTGCTGCACGATGACCAACACGGCACGGCGGTCGTGGCGCTCGCGGCGCTGACCAACGCCGCGCGCCGCGCCGGCAGGAGTTGGGAGGACAGCGCGATCGGGCAGATCGGGCTGGGCGCCGCCGGGCTCGGCATCGTGCGCCTGCTGCGTGCGGCCGGCGCCAGGCGCGTGCTCGGGGCCGATCGCCACCCGGACGCCGTGGCGCGCCTCGTGGCGTTGGGCGGGGAGGGCGCGACACTGGAGTCGATCATGCAGCGGGCCGACATCGTCATCGCGACCACCGGCGTGAAGGGCCTGATCAAGCCCGAGTGGGTGCGGCCCGGCCAGGTGATCCTCGCGCTCTCGAACCCCGACCCGGAGATCGAGCCGCTGGTGGCGCGGGAGCACGGCGCGGCCTTCGCGGCCGACGGCAAGGGAATCAACAACGTGCTCGCCTTCCCGGGCCTCTTCAAGGGCGCGCTGGCCGCGCGCGCGACGCGGTTCACGGACGCGATGCTGGTGGCTGCCGCGCGCACGATTGCCGAGCAGGCCGAAGGGGACGCGCTGGTCCCCGACCCGCTCGACAAGTCCGTGCACGAGCGCGTCGCGGCCGCGGTGCTGCGGGCCGCGATAGACTACGCCGGAACCGCCTCCGGTCTCATGTAGCCCTTGAGCTTGCCGAGGGCGTTCGACTCGATCTGGCGGATCCGCTCCGCGGACACACCGTACTTGTCGGCCAGCTCGTGCAGGGTCGCCTTGTCCTCGGTCATCCAGCGGCGCTGCACGATGTCGCGGCTGCGATCGTCCAGCTGCTCCAGCGCACCCAGCAGGCGCGCCGAGGAATCGTCTTCCCACTCCGCGCTTTCCACCCGCTCCGCCGGATCCGCATTCGGCGCCGGCAGGTAGGCCGCGGGGCTATAGATCTCTTCCTCGTCCGCTTCCGGTGTCGGATCGAACGACATGTCGCGCGCCGCCAGGCGCTTTTCCATCTCCGTCACCTCGGACGGGGTGACGCCGAGGTCACGCGCAACCGCCGCCGTCTCCTCCGCGGACAGCCAGGTCAGGTTCTTCTTCAGCCGGCGCAGGTTGAAGAAGAGCTTGCGCTGCGCCTTGGTGGTGGCGATCTTGACCAGCCGCCAGTTGCGCAGCACGTACTCGTGGATCTCCGCGCGGATCCAGTGCACGGCAAAGGACACCAGCCGCACGTTGAGCGCCGGATCGAACCGCTTCACCGCCTTCATCAGGCCGACGTTGCCTTCCTGGATCAGGTCGCCGACGGGCAGCCCGTAACCGCTGTAGCCGCGCGCGATGTGCACCACGAAGCGCAGGTGCGAGAGCACCAGCTTGCGGGCGGCGTCGAGGTCGTCGTGGAAGCGGAAGCGCTCCGCCAGGTCGCGCTCCTCTTCCCGGGTCAGCACCGGGATCCGGCTCACGCGATCGAGGTAGGCATCCAGGCTTCCCACCGGACCGGCGAGCGCCAGATCACCAGAGCGGGCGATCACTGCGGTATTTGCGGTCATGCAGTCTCCAGATGTCGTAGGGCAGGCATTTTAGCAGTCGTGGTCTTGGAGTGCTAAGGGCCCGGGAAAGTTCCCGGCCCGTCCTGCCATTTCCCCTTGTCGCACAGGAGCTTGCGCTTCCCGAGCCGCTTCGGGAATCCCCCCTTAGAGGGGTCTTGCCTCGACCCCTCTGGGGAGCCGCCTCCCCTGGTAGGCTGTGCCGTCCGGTAGAGTCACAGGCGGAGCCTTTCCATGCAGACAGAAGCGTCCCGACCCATCGAGCAGGCCGGCCTCGCCCGGCACGCGGCGGTGGAGCCCCCGCTTCGCTACGACGGCATCAGCATTCTGCTGCACTGGCTCACCGCGCTGCTGATAGTGGTCCTGTGGACGCTCGGGCAGACGATCGACTGGTTCCCGCGGGGCGCACCGAAGATCGATGCGCGATCGACGCACATCGTGCTCGGCGCAACGCTCGGCGTGGTGATCATCGTACGGCTGCTGTGGCGCGGCAGCGCCGGCCGCCGGCTGCCGCTGGCCCGCGCCGACTGGCTGGGTGTCACGGCCAAGGTCGTTCACTACGGGCTGTATCTTCTCGTCGTGGTCACGGTGGTGCTCGGCATCCTCAACGCCTGGCAGCGCGGCGACGTGCTCTTCAACGTCTACACCATCCCGACACTCGTCCCCGGCGATCACGCGCTGCGCCGGACACTCCAGGGACTGCACGGCGATTTTGCCGATATCGTGCTGATCCTGGCCGGGCTGCACGCGGCCGCCGCTCTGGCCCATCACTACCTGTTGCGCGACCGGGTGCTGCGCCGGATGCTGCCTTAGTGACGATCCATGCCTGAGCTGCCGGAGGTCGAGACGACGCGGCGCGGCCTGGAGCCGCACGTCGCGGGCCGGCGGATCGTGGCCCTCACCGTGCACGAGCCGCGGCTGCGCTGGCGGGTGCCGGACGATCTGCCGGCGAGGCTCGCCGGCCAGCGGATCACGGGCACCGGGCGGCGCGCCAAGTACCTGCTGATCGCGCTGGAGTCGGGCACCCTCATCGTGCACCTCGGCATGTCAGGGTCGCTGAGGGTCCTGCCCGCGGACACGCCGCGCATCGCTCACGACCACTACGACCTGCTGCTCGACTCCGGCAACACCCTGCGGTTCAACGACCCGCGCCGCTTCGGCAGCCTCCACTACACGATCGGCGATCCGCATCGGCATCCGCTCCTCTCACGCCTCGCCCCGGAGCCGTTCGACGCGGAGTTCGACGCGGATTATCTCTGGCGGATCACCCGGCGCCGGCGGGCGTCGATCAAGCAGGTGCTGATGAACAGCCGCCTGGTCGTGGGTGTAGGGAACATCTACGCGAGCGAGTCGCTGTTCCGCTCGCGGATCAGGCCGCGGCGCCGGGCGCAGAGCCTGTCGCGGGAGGAGGCGAAGCGGCTGGCGAAAGCGGTGCGGGCGGTGCTCTCGATGGCGATCGAGGTTGGCGGGACGACGCTGCGGGACTACGTGGGGGCGAATGGAGAGCCCGGATATTTCCGGCAGAAGCTCTACGTGTACGAGCGCGCGGGCAAGGCCTGCAGAGTCTGCGGCACCATCGTCCGGCAACTGACCCAGCAGGGCAGATCCACCTATTACTGCTCGAGCTGTCAGAAGTAGCGCTATTTCCTGCGGTGCTTCTTCAGCTCGGTCTCGACGATCGGATGGACGAACTCGTGGACGTCGCCGCCCAGCACGGCGATCTCGCGGACCAGGGAAGAAGAGATGAAGGTGAACTGCTCCTGCGGCGTCAGGAAGACGGTCTCGATATCGCGGTCGAGGTGGCGGTTCATGTTGGCCAGCTGGAACTCGAACTCGAAGTCGGAGATGGCGCGCAGGCCGCGGATGATCACCGTGGCGCGATGCCGGCTGGCGAACTCGACGGTCAGCTCGGAGTACCCGAGCACCTCCACGTTCGGCAGGTCGTCGAGCACGCGCCGCGCCAGGTCGATGCGCGCATCGAGCGCGAACATGGGGGTCTTGTTGGGATTGGAGGCGATGGCCACGATGACGCGGTCGAAGATGCCGGCCGCGCGGCGCACCAGGTCCTGGTGGCCGTTGGTGATCGGGTCGAACGTCCCCGGATAGATGGCATTGCGGCTCATTCGCGGTCTGTCCCCCTCGCGCCTCGCGAGTAGAGATGATACCCGACCTCGCCCGCCCGCTTGGCCTTGAGGAGCGTCCAGGCGGCCGGCACGGGCGCGCCGGCAGCACCGGAGTCGGCCGGACATTCGACGTAGACGAGCGCCGCGCCGGCCAGCCAGCCGCCTTGCTCCAGGCGCGCCGTGACCTCTGCGAGCAGCGTCGAGGCGAAGGGCGGGTCGAGGAACACGATGTCGAACGGTGAGGCCGGTTGCCGCTCCAGAAAGCTGCGCGCGTCGGCATGCTCGACGCTCGCCGCGCGCGCGCCCCAGTCCGCCAGCCGGGCGCGGATCTCGCCGGCCGCGGCGAGATCGCGCTCCACGAAGGTGACGTGCGCCGCGCCGCGCGACAGCGCTTCCAGGCCCAGCGCGCCGCTGCCGGCGAAGAGGTCGAGGCAGCGGGCGCCGGGCACGCGGGCTGCAACCCAGTTGAAGAGCGTCTCGCGGACGCGATCGGGCGTGGGGCGGATCTCCGGCGTGGGCGGAAAGCGCAGCCGCCGCCCGCGCCAGGTGCCGCCGATGATCCGCAGCGTCCGCGCAGCGGCGCCGCGGCGGGCTCGGGGAGGCGGAGGGCTCACAAGACGGTTCTCACGCCTGGCTACGATACACTACACGCACACAGACCATGTTCGGACGCAAACCCAAAGACGGCGCCGCCGAGGCCGAGGAGCGGCAGGGCTTTTTCAAGCGGCTGCGCAGCCGGCTGAACCGCGGCAACTCCTGGCTCACCTATGATCTGGCGGACCTCTTCCGGGGGCGGCAGATCGATGCGCAGATCCTGGAAGAGCTCGAGACTCGATTGCTGACAGCCGACGTCGGCGTCGAGGC
>JASHVV010000216.1 GCA_030044385.1 Gammaproteobacteria bacterium | reverse complement strand
CTGGTCGGGCTGGGCGGTGGCCGGCGGGTCGCGGGCGAGACGCTCGACTTGGCCGTCGGCTTGAGTGACGTGGCCGGCATTGGCGCGCGCGTCGGGCGGGACCGGCCGCTCGCCATGGTTCACGCGCGATCGGCGCAGCAGGCGCGGCAGGCCGCGGACGCGCTGCGGGCGGCAACATCGCTTGCCGACAGGGCAGTCTCGCCGCCTCCGATCATCCATGAGATATTGGCGGCTGCCTGATTCGGTAGCAGTGGCATGACGGCGGAAAGCGAAGTGGCGGCGGATCTCTGGAACGGGGATCTGGCACCGACCCCGGCGGAGAGGCGGACCTGGTGCTGGTACCACTACGCGGCGCTGTGGCTCGGCATGGTGATGTGCGTCCCGGCCTACACGCTCGCGGCCGGCCTGGTGGGCGAGGGCATGTCGGCGTACCAGGCCGTGGTGACGGTGACGCTGGGCAATCTCATCGTTCTCATTCCGATGCTGCTGATCGGCCACGCGGGAGCAAAGTACGGGATCCCCTACGCAGTGCTCGCGCGCTGCTCTTTCGGCACGGTGGGGGCACGATTCCCGGCGATGCTGCGCGCCTTGGTGGCCTGCGGCTGGTACGGCATCCAGAGCTGGTTCGGCGGACTGATGATCTATGCGCTGGTCGGCGTGCTCATGGGTCATCCGTTGGCAGGCGCCACCGTGCCGCTGCTGGGCCTCAACGCGTGGCAGGCCGTGTGCTTCCTCGTCTTCTGGCTGCTGCAGTTTTACTTCATCGTGCACGGCATCGAGTCGATTCGCCGGCTCGAGACCTACACCGCGCCGATCAAGGTCGTGATCTGCATCATGCTGCTGGTCTGGGCTTACGACAAAGCCGGCGGCTTTGGTCCCATGGCGCACAGGCCCTCCCGGTTCGTGAGCGGGGCGCCGCAGAGCGGCCGTTTCTATTCCGTGTTCTGGCCGTCGCTGACGGCGATGGTGGGCTTCTGGTCGACGCTGGCGCTCAACATTCCGGACTTCACCCGCTTTGCCCGTTCGCAGCGCGACCAGGTCATTGGTCAGGCCATAGGTCTGCCGGCCCCGATGGGACTGCTTGCGGCACTCGCCGTGTTCGTCACGTCGGCCACGGTCGTCATTTACGGCAACGCGATCTGGGACCCGGTGACTCTAGCCGGCCGCATGACGGGCGCGGCCGTGCTGCTCGCCCTCCTGGTGCTGCTCATCGACACGATCAGCGTCAATCTGGCGGCCAATCTCGTCGGACCGGCGTTCGATTTCTCATCGCTATCGCCGCAGCGCATCAGCTATCGGGCGGGAGGCTACATCACCGCGGTCATCGCGATAGTGATGATGCCCTGGAAGATCCTCGAGAGCACACACGGATACATATCCACCTGGCTGGTCGGCTACTCCGCGCTGCTCGGATCGGTGGCCGGCATCCTGATCGTGGACTATTACCATCTGCGCCGCCGCACGCTCGACGTGGGGGGATTGTACCGGCTCGACGGCGGTCCCTACTCCTACCGGGGCGGCTGGAATCCGATCGCCCTGGCCGCCTTTCTCATCGGCGTCATTCCGTGCCTGCCGGGATTCGTGCATGAATCGCTGCCGCAGGCGCTGCCGCGCCTGAGCCCGTTCCTCGACGGCTTGTATGACTACGCGTGGTTCGTCGCGCTGGGACTTTCGGCAGCCGCCTATGCCGCGGGCATGGGGTTGACCAAATGGTCAAATTTCGGCATGCTGAATTCCAGCGCGAATGCCGCGGGAGCACCGAATGAGCGAGGAGCGTAGACCGGATATCCGTTCGGGGCGCCTCACGCCCGAGGCCTACGCCGCGAATCTCGCCGATCACGTGCCGCCGCTCACGGATGGACAGGCGGTGCTGGAGGCGAGCCGGTGCCTCTACTGCTTCGACGCGCCGTGCATACAGGCCTGTCCGACCCGCATCGACGTCCCCTCCTTCATCAGGCGCATAGCCGAAGGCAACGTGCGCGGCGCGGCCGAGACGATCCTGCGGTCCAATCCGCTCGGCGGATTCTGCGCCCGCGATTGTCCGACCGAGGTGTTGTGCGAGCAGGTCTGCGTGCGCAACACGCAGCAGGGCAGCCCGGTCAAGATCGGCCGGCTGCAGCGCCACGCCGTCGACCGGCTGATGGCGAGCGCCGACAATCAGATATTCGAGCGTGCCCCGGCCACCGGCCGGCGCGCGGCGGTGATCGGCGCGGGCCCCGCGGGACTCGCCTGCGCGCACGCGCTGGCGCGCGCCGGACACGAGGTCACCCTCTACGACGCCAGGGCGAAAGCCGGCGGACTCAACGAGTACGGAGTCGCCGCCTACAAGACCGCCGGCGGCTACGCCCAGCGTGAGGTCGAGTGGCTCCTGGGTCTCGGCGGCATCAGACTGCAGTGCGGCTGGACGCTCGCCGGGCTCGAGCAGTTCGAGCGCCTGCGGCGGGAGCACGACGCGCTCTTCCTGGGCCTCGGCCTCGCCGACGCACACGAGCTCGGCGTGCCCGGCGAGACGCTGGCCGGCGTCGAGGATGCAGTGGAGTTCATCAGCACGCTGCGCCAGGCAGTCGACCCGGGCGCTTTGCCGGTGGGCCGTCGCGTGCTCGTGATCGGCGGCGGCATGACGGCGGTGGATGCCGCCGTGCAATCGAAGCTGCTGGGCGCGGAAAGCGTGGACATGGTTTATCGCCGCGGTCCGCAGCAGATGCGCGCATCCCAGTACGAGCAGGATCTCGCCCGCACCCGGGGGGTGAGGATCCTGCACTGGCTGGCTCCGGTGGAGGTCATGGGCGAGGGCGGCAGCGTGCGCGCGGTGCGCTTTGCCCGCCAGCGGCTGGTCGCGGGCCGGCTCGTGCCCGCCGGCGAGGAATGCATACTCGAGGCCGACGTGGTGCTGAAGGCGATCGGGCAGCGCCTGGGCAATCCGGTGCTGACGCAGTGCGGCCTGGCGCTGCGCGACGGCCGCATCGCCGTCGATGCATCGGGCCGTACCAACGTGCCGGGCGTGTGGGCAGGCGGCGACTGCATCGCCGAGGGGCAGGACCTGACGGTCGATGCGGTCGCCCATGGCCTGCGCGCCGCGCGCGACATCGATCTTCTGCTGCGCAATGCGGGGACGCCATGGCCCGTCTAGACATCGATTTCTGCGGCATCCGCAGTCCCAATCCCTTCTGGCTGGCTTCCGCTCCGCCCACCGACAAGTCCTACAATGTCGAGCGCGCGTTCGAGGCCGGCTGGGGCGGAGTCGTCTGGAAGACCCTGAGCGAGGCCGGCCCGCCGCTGGTCAACGTGAACGGGCCCCGTTACGGCGCGTTGCTGGCCGTCGACCGCAGCCTCATCGGCTTCAACAACATCGAGCTCATCACCGATCGCGATCTCGAGACCAACCTCGAGGAGATCAGGGCGGTCAAGCGGCGCTGGCCCGACCGGGCGATGGTCGTCTCCATCATGGTGCCCTGCCAGGAGAGCTCCTGGAAGGAGATCCTGCCGCGCGTCGAAGACACCGGCTGTGACGGCATCGAGCTCAACTTCGGCTGTCCGCACGGCATGAGCGAGCGGGGCATGGGCTCGGCGGTGGGCCAGGTCCCCGAGTACATCCGCATGGTGACGGCCTGGTGCAAACGGTACACGCGGCTGCCGGTCATCGTGAAGCTGACACCGAACATCACGGATATCCGCTTTCCGGCGCGCGCGGCCAGGGAAGGGGGCGCCGACGCGGTCTCGCTCATCAACACCATCAATTCCATCATGGGGGTCGACCCGGAGACTCTGACGATGACCCCCGCGGTCGGCGGCCAGGGCACGCACGGCGGCTATTGCGGCCCGGCGGTCAAGCCGATCGCGCTCAACATGGTGGCGGAGATCGCCCGCGACCCGCAGACCGCCGGCCTGCCGATCTCCGGCATCGGCGGCATCGGCAGCTGGCGCGACGCGCTCGAGTTCATCGCCCTCGGGGCAGGGTCGGTGCAGGTGTGTACCGCGGCGATGGTGTTCGGCTTCAAGATCGTGCAGGAGATGGCGAGCGGCCTCGCGTCCTACCTCGATGCAAAGGGCTTCGCGAGCGTGGCGGAGCTGCGCGGCCGGGCGCTGCGCAGCGTGACCGACTGGAGCGTCCTCGATCTCAACCGCGTGTCCAAGGCGGTGATCGACCAGGGCCAGTGCATCGAGTGCGGCCGATGTTATATCGCCTGCGAAGATACCGCGCATCAGGCGATCACCTGCATGGAAAACGGCCGCCGTCACTTCGAGGTCAAGGAGGAGGAGTGCGTGGGCTGCAACCTGTGTGTCAACGTCTGCCCGGTACCGGGATGCATCACCCTGCGGGATCTCGCGCCGGGCGAGGTCGACCGGCGCACGGGCCGCGTGGTGCCCGCCGAGCGGCTCGATTGGACGGCGCACCCGAACAACCCCATGCGCAGGGCCGTCTGATGGCCGCCAAACCT
>JASHVV010000215.1 GCA_030044385.1 Gammaproteobacteria bacterium | reverse complement strand
GCCGTCCATACCGCCGTCCATGCCATCCAAGGCCGACCCCGCCGCCCGCCTGATCGCCGAGAACCGCAGAGCGCGCTTCGACTATTTCATCGAGGAGCGCTACGAGGCCGGCCTGGCGCTGCAGGGCTGGGAGGTGAAAGCCATGCGGGCCGGACGCGCCCAGCTCACGGAGGCCTACGTCTATCTTCGCGGGGGCGAGGCCTTCCTCATCGGCGCGCACCTGTCCCCTCTCCCGTCGACCTCGAGCCACATCGTCGCGGACCCCGTGCGCACGCGCAAGCTGCTGCTGAATCACAGTGAGATCAGCGGCCTCATCGGCGCCGTCGAGCGCAAGGGGTACACCGTGGTGCCGCTCGAGCTCTACTGGAAGAACGGCCGCGCGAAGCTGCAGATCGGGCTCGCCAAAGGCAAGAAGCAGCACGACAAGCGGGCCACGGAGAAGGACCGCGACTGGCAGCGGGACAAGGCGCGGCTGCTCCGAGGGCGGTGAGCGGCCTCAGGGCGTACCCAGCAGCCGCACCTGCAGAGGCTTCAACATCACGTCCGCCGGCGAGACGCGGCCGCCGCGCAGAAGATCCTGCCACGCCGCATCAGCGGCCACCGCGGGCGCCAGCACAGGCCGGGCGCTCTTGGCGCCGAGATTTACCAGTAACAACGTCTGCTGCTGCCCCTGCCGACGCAGAACGCAAAGCACGTCCGCAGATGCGCTGCAGACCAGATGCTGGCTGCCTTCGCTCAGCGACGGCCGGCTGCGGCGCAGGGTCAGAAGCTTGCGGTACCAGTGGTACAGCGAATGCGGATCCGCCCGCTCCTCCTGCAGCGACACGCCGTCGCCGGAGCGGTTGTAGCGGGCATGCCACGCGCGCGGGTCGCTGCGGTACCAGATGGCCGAGCCCGGCGCGAGCAGGTTGCGCTTCCAGCGGAATGCCTCGCGGGACGGAATCCCCTCCTCGTCGGAGTGATCGTTGGGGATGGCGCGGCCGCGCATGCCCAGCTCCTGGCCGTAGTAGATCAGCGGATCGCCCGCGAGCGCGAGCTCGATGGCCGCGCCGGCGCGGGCGCGCGCCGGGTCGTCACCCACCGATGACATGTAGCGATCCACGTCGTGGTTCTCGAGGAAAATCACCTGGGTCTTGCCCGGCGGCGTGGCCGCGGCGGTGGCTCGGATCGCGTCCACGATCCGCGCCTTGCTCAGGCTCACCAGCGCCTGGCGCAGCGGGAACGCAAACACCATGTCGACGTGCCCTTGCGTCAGCCATTTGCCGCCGTAGCCCCAGTCGGCCTGCTCGGCCAGGATCCGCAGCGCCGGCCGGCGCGCCTTCAGCGCCCGGAAGATCGGCGTCCAGAAGTTGGCGAAGAGATGAGTGTCCAGGCCCTTGTGGTCGAGATCGTCCATCATGTGATCGATGCGAAAGCCGTCGACACCGTCCCGTCCGCTGCCATCGCCGTGCGGATCGGCCCAGAAGAGCAGCAGGTTACGGAAGTAGCGCTGCACGGCGGGGTTCTCGAGATTGACCATGGCGATGCCGATCCAGCGGCCGTCGTAGCCTTCCCACTTTGGCTGGCCCATGAAGGGCTGGGCGACGCAATGCCGCGGGTCCTTCCACAGGAGATAGCCGGCGAACGGCGCCTGCGGCTTGCAGATCGAGTCGCGCCACCAGGGATGACCCTGGGCCACGTACTGAAACTCCTCGTCGAGGTAGACCTTCAGCCCGAGCGCGTGGGCGGCGCGGATGAAGGCGAAGTAGTCGGCCAACGTGCCGTAGGCCGGCTCGATGGCCCTGAACCTCGTCGCGAAATAGTTGTGATAGAAGGGCGAGGGCTGCAGCGGGGTGAGCAGCAGCGTCGTGGCGCCGAGATGTTTGATGTAGCCGAGCTTGGAGGTCAGGCCCTTCAGGTCGCCGATGCGGTCGCCGTTGGAGTCGCGAAAGCTGCGGAAGAAGATCTGGTAGAAGATCTGCGGTTGCTGTGGCTGTTGCGGCGGCGCGGCGGCGGCCGGCAACTGCGCGCCGCCAAACGACAGCAGGCACACTGCGAGCGCGCCGAGCATCTTCGAGCGAGTGACGTACACCTGGTCTCCCCTCAGTCCGGATTCCGCAAGACATCGCCGAAGAACGCCAGAGTATCCTCCAGCGTGCGCGCCCAGTACGGCCAGTCGTGGCCGCCGGGGCGCTCCCCATACAGATGACCCACACCGGCGCGCTCGAGGGCGCGATGCAGGGCGCGATTGGCCTCGAGGAGCGGATCGTCGCGCCCGCAATCGATGCGCAGCGGCGGCAACGGCCCGGACGCGCCGGTCAGCGCGGCCAGAACGCTGCGGTCCGCGGGCAACGCGCTCCACCCCGCCCTGCTTTCCTCCATGAGACCATCGAGTTGCTCCGCCTCGGTCACGGCCGACAGCGCCGCGGCGGCTGCGATCCGCCGCGGATACTTGCCCGCCAGGCGCAACGCCCCGAAGCCCCCCATGCTCAAACCCGCGATCAGCAGCGGCGAGCGCTCCGTACAGCTGCCGACCAGCAGCCGGGCGAGCGCCGGCACTTCGTCGATGATCCAACGCTCGGCATCCAATCCGGCTTGCGATACGTATCCGGTCCCGTCGCCCGACAAGCCGTCGGACGGCATCAGCAGAGCGACCGGCGGCAGCGTGCCCGCCGCGATCAGGCGCGCGGCGGTGAGGTGGGCGCTTCCCTTCAGCGCCCAGGCCCAGTGCGAGCCGTATACACCGTGCAGCAAAATCACGATCGGAAGATCGCGCCCGGCTCGCGCGGCGGGCGGCACGAAGAGCGTCACATCGGCTCGCCGCCGCAGCGCAGAGCTCTTGACGGTGACGAACTCCAGACCGTCCGCGCCGATCGCAGGATCGCTGCGCTCCACGGTGCGGAAACGGGTTCCAGACGATTTTGTCATGCGATCTGCAGCACGCTCTTGCCGCTGCGTCCGGTGAGCATGTCGTCGAACGCCTGACCCAGGCGCTCGAGCGGATAGCGATGAGTGATCAACGAGGCCAGCTCGAGCTCGCCCCGCCTCACCCAGTCGAACAGCCGCGGAAAATCGCGCGCCGGAACGCAGCCGCCATAGAGCGGAGTCAGGTAGCGCTTGTTCCAGAAGAGCTGTGTCAGCTCCACGGTGGCGGGACCGTGCGCGCCGCTCACCTGCAGGGCATCGCCGCCATTGCGCGCCAGCCGCAAGGGGAGGAACGCCAGCGCGGGCACTCCGGTGGCCTCGAAGGCATGATCGACCCCGCGGCCGTCCGTGAGAGCCCGTACGGCGGCCACGAGCAGCCGGTGCTCCGCATCGTCATCACGGACTTGCCACGCGTGCGTGGCGCCCAGTCGGACGGCATGTTCGAGGCGCTCCGCGACACGGTCGATCGCGATGATGGTCCGGGCGCCCGCAATGCGAGCCCCCTGGATGACATTCAGCCCTACCCCGCCGCAGCCGAGCACGGCCACCGAGGCGCCGCGGGCGACGGCGGCTGCGTTCACGACCGACCCCACGCCCGTCATGACCGCGCAGCCGAGAATGCAGGCCACGTCGACGGCGATATCCGGCGGCAGCGGCGTCACCGCCTCCGCGCGAACCACGGTATGGCTGGCGAAGGTGCCCAGGTGGAAGGACCGCTCCAACGCCTGGCCTCGCCAACGGGTCGCCCCCGCATGAGCGCGGCTGTCTCCGAGGCGGCCGCCGTCCACTTCATGCGTGCGCTCACACAGCGAGTCCGCGCCCCGCGAGCACTGGAAACAGACGCCGCAGGGAATGGCCCAATTGAGCAGCACGGGCTGGCCGACGGCGAGGCCCTGGACACCGTCGCCGAGGCTCTCGATGCAGCCGGCTCCCTCGTGCCCGAGCAACAGCGGGCCGGCCCAGCTCAGCGAGGCATGATCGGTGTGGCAGACGCCCGCCGCGCGCAGCGCCACCCGCACCTCTCCCGGGCCGGGCGGATCGATCTCGACCCCCTCGATGCTGAATCCGCCGCTGCCGTCCGCGACGGCCGCGGGTCCGCGCAGGATGCCGGCCGTCACCAGGCCCGCTCGAACAGAACCGGATTCTTCGGCGTATCGATCACCTCGCCGACGATGGCGCCGGGGCACCACTTCTCCCAGTCATTGCGCTGATTGGGATTGGTTGGGGCGATCAGCCGCATGTCGCGATCCATGTAGATCACCGTCATCACCGAGCGCGGGCGCGTGGAGCGGTTGGGGCCGGCGCGGTGAAAGGTCCAGCCGAGATGGAAGCTCACCTCGCCGAGCTCGAACGGCTCGTCGACCACGCGGAAGCCGTGCGCCTGCATGTTGGCGGTGATGGCTTTCTCGCTCTCGTCGGAAATGATGAGGTCACGCCCGAACTCGACGTCCTGGCTGCCGGCGTAGAACGCGAGCGGACCCAGCTCCGCCGGCACCGCCTGCAACGGCACCCAGGCGGTGATGGTGCGATCGCTGTTCACCGGCCAGTAGTACTGGTCGGCGTGCGCGGGAGTGATCCCGCCGCCGGGCTCCTTGTAGAGCGACTGATCGTGATACAGGCGCACGCCCTCGACCTCGAGCAGCGCCGCGGCGAGCCCGGCGAGACGCCGCCCGAACACGAACTCGCGCACGCGCCCGCTGCGCTCCCAGAGGTTCATGACCTGCAGGAAGGCGCGATCGTAGGTGCTGCGCCGCGCGAGCGGCAGCGTCTGGGTATTGAGCGCGATGGTCAGCCGCGTGATCTCCTCGCCATAGTGGGCGAGCTCGTCGGCATTGAACACGCCCTTGAGCCTGATGAAGCCATCGCGGCGGAAATCCGCGATCTGCCGCGCCGACAAGGAATATTGGCGAGCCAGATCGATCGTCATTGCTGTCCCTCCAGAGCTGATCTCATCGCATCCGGACCACCACCAGACCCTGCGGCGGCACCTCGAGGCTGAACCTGCCGCCCCGCACGCGGACGTGCTCGACGGGCGCCATGCGGCCTGCCCGGCGCAGCGCCAGGATCTGCGCGCGCGACGGGTAAGCCGGCCGCCCCATCGCATCGAAGGCGGCGATGACGTTGCCATGATCGTGATCCAGGCGCCAGACCGTGGCGCTGCGCACGCCGGCCAGGTGTGATACCTGCACGAGGAAGCGCTTGGTGGCGCCCTGCGGCAGGCCCCTCACATAGGTGGTCGCGGTGCTCACCGGCGGGGCGTAGTTCCACAGCGCCAGCACCACGCTGCCGTCGCGCCGCCGGGTGGCCAGCACCCCGTTGCCGGCGCTGAGCAGGGTGTGCCCCAGCTCGTGCAGCATGGCAAACGCGTTGAATGCCGGCTTCGGGATGCGGTCCTCGGCAATGAGGCCGTAGCCGCCATAGAACGGCGACTGGACCACGCCCTGCTCCTCGAAGACATCCGAGAACGTCCAGTAGCTCATCATGTCGACTTTGCCGGCGCACTCACGGATGACCCGCGCCATGTACGGACCCATGTACACCGAGTCGGTGATGTTCGGCCGGGTGAACGCCGAGGCATTGAACTCGCTCAGGATGAACGGGATGTGCGGGTAGGGTGAGGCCTCGATCTGTTGATGCACCTTGCTGACATCGCCGCAGGGGTCGCCGTAAGCGTGCGTGCTCACGAAATCCACCGGCACGTGGTCCTGATGAGCGTGCTCGAGGAACGCCGGCACCCATGCAGCGCTGGCCGTCGCGGGCCCGCCGACGCGCAGCCGCGGGCTCACGGACTTGAGGTCCCGCGCCGTGTGGTCGTACAGCTCGAAGTACGTCTGCTGCGCCGGCGCACCGTTCCAGAACGGGATGTTGGGCTCGTTCCAGACCTCGAAGTACCAGCTCGAGACCTCGTCGATCCCGTAGCGCTGCACCAGATGCCGGGCGAAAGCCTCGATCAGCCCGTCCCACAACGGGTAGCTCTTCGGCGGCGACGCTCTCAGGTGGTAGAAGAATACCTTCGCGGCCTGCGGCTGGCTGTCCAGGTCCGGCGGCATGAAGCTCAGCTCGACGAACGGCTTCACTCCCCGCGCCAGCAACCCGTCGTAGATCTGGTCGACATAGGAGAAGTTGTAGACCGGCTGCCCCTTCTGGTCGAGATGGAAGATGCCGACATCGCGGTCGAGGATGCCGTGGGCCCGGACATAGGTGAATCCCGTCGCCCGCCTGACCTGGCTGAGATCCGCGCGATAGTCGTCGCGCAACGCAAGCACGGCGCGTCCGGAGCCGAACATCTCTTCCCAGAAATGCGGGAATGGCCGGCCCGCGGATTGGGCATCCACCTTCACCGGCACCCCGACGACCGGGCCGGACGCGGCGCCCGCCTGCGCGCACGGCGGCAGGGTCAGGAGCCCGATCAGGGGCAGCAACGCGTATCGGACGCGGGACATCACAGGCTCAGGCTGAATCCGATGTAGAAGGTTCGGCCAAAGTACTGGATGGTGCTGGTCTCCGTCGGATTGCCGAAGTAGGTGCGCGTCGGCTGATCGGTGAGATTGAGCACCTGAAAGAGCCCGCTCAGATAGCTCGTGAAGTTGTACGAAGCCTGGTAATCGACCACCGTCTCCGGCGCGAAGTACACGGTCTGGAAGTTGAAGGACACCTGCGATGCCGACACGAAGGCCGAGCGGTAGTTGGCCGCCAGCCGCGTATCGAATCTGCGGTAGTCGAAGAACACCGCCGCGTCGGCCACGTTCTCCGAGAGGCCCGGCAGCGCCTGCTCCTGCGGGAACCCGCCGAGATCGGACGGCACCTCGACGTTGCTCTGCGTGAAGGCGTAGTCCGCGCTCACGCCGAGTCCCGACCAGACTCCCGGCAGGAAATCCGCCTTCTGGAACTCCAGCTCGATGCCGCGCACGTAGCCGCCCTGGGTATTGTTGTAGGCGGTCTGATACTCGCCATCCAGGTAAGTCTGACCGGTCGACGGGTCAACCGGCACCTGGATCCCGGCGCCCGCAAAATTGAAGTTGTCGTAGGTGATCGTCTGCACGAACGAATCGATGTGCTTGTAGAAGAGATCCGCCGACACCACGCCGCTCGAATGCGCGAAATAGTGCTCGAGGGCCAGGTCGTACTGCGTCGCATACATCGGGTCGAGCAGCGGATTGGTGCCGGCGTAGAGATTGTACTGCTCGCCGGTGATCCACGAGGCAGTGCCCGACTTCAGCAGGTCGATGGGCGGCCGCGACATCACCTTGGCGACCGCGAAGCGCAGCTGATCGCTCCTGGTCAGCCGGTAGTTGAGGGTGAGCGACGGCAGGTACTTCGTATATGACTGGCCCGGGTCCACCGGGAGGAAGTCCGAATCGGTGTAGCCGACACCGTCGGTAATGGGGATGCCCTCGCCGTTGCCGACATCCTGCAGGCCCGGGCTGTTCTGAGACGTATGCACCATACGCACCCCGACGTTGCCGGAGAGCTCCCGATGGAGCACGGTCGTGTCGATGTCGGCCTGCACGTACGCGTCCCTGATCTTCTCGTCGACTTCGCCGCTCTGCTGGAACGTCCAATCCTCCCCGAGTCCCGCACCTCCCCACTGCTTCGTCGCAACGGGCGTGATGCCGTTCTCCGCCAGGACCTGGGCGCCGTTGATCGCGAGGAAGCAGGGGAAACCGCCGAATGGCGAGCCGCTCCAACAGGCCACATGGGC
>JASHVV010000214.1 GCA_030044385.1 Gammaproteobacteria bacterium | reverse complement strand
CACCTGCGCGATCCGCTCCTCCCGGAAAGCCTCCTCTCCTCGACCTGGCCCGGCGCCGCGGCTGCGGAGCTTTGCCGGGAAATCTACGGTGCGGTTTTCAGCGGGGCCGAGCGGTTCCTGACGGCGCATGGCGCCAATCGCGCGGGAGCGATACCGCCGGCAAGCCCGGAGACACTGCGCCGCTTCGGCGGCGTCGGCCCCCCTCAACGTTAGATATCCGCGAACGACGCGCCCTCGATAGTGGGGCGGCCGCTCTTCCTCCATGGCAGTATGCTAGACTACTGCTGTCAGAACTCTCGACGCGCTTTCTGCGCACACCCTCCCAAACCAGCTTCGCGGGCCGAAAGACCGCGCCCACGGAGACCATGAAAGTTCCCAAATCCTTGCAGCCGTTGATCGATGACGGCGTCATCGATGAAGTCATTCGGTCGCTGAAGAGCGGCAAAGAAGCTACCGTTTACGTCGTGCGCTCGGGCGCGCACCTTCGCTGCGCGAAGGTCTATCGGGACATGTCACGGCGCAGCTTCCAGAAGCGCGCGCAGTACCAGGAGGGCCGCAAGGTCCGTGGCAGCCGCGAAACGCGCGCCATGAACCGCAGCACGCGGTTCGGCCGCAGGGAGCAGGAGCACGAATGGAAGAACGCCGAAGTCGACGCGCTCTATCGGCTCGTAGCCGCCGACGTCCGGGTCCCGCGGCCCTTCGGCTATTTCAACGACGTGCTGATCATGGAGCTCGTGAGAGACGCATCGGGAGATCCGGCGCCGCGGCTGGGCGAAGTAGAGCTCACGCCGGAGGTCGCGCGCGAATATCACGGTTTTCTCATGCGGCAGATCGTGCGCATGCTGAGCCTGGGCCTCATCCACGGAGATCTCTCGGAATTCAACATTCTGCTTGCACCCGAGGGACCTGTCATCATCGACCTGCCTCAGGTCGTCAACGCCTCGGGCAACAATGCCGCTTTCGCCATGCTCGAGCGCGACGTCAACAACATCAGAACCACGCTCGGCCGATTTGCCCCTGAGTTGCTGCAAACCGAGTTCGCTCGCGAGATGTGGGGACTCTATGAGCAGGGCGAGCTGAACCCGAGCAGTCGCCTTACCGGTGTCGTCGTCCGTGAAGAGTCCCCGGTCGACCCCGGCAGCGTCATCCAGGTGATCGAGGACGCTCGCGAGGAAGCGATCCGCCGGCGCCTCGGCCGGGAAGAAGCCGGACAACCCCTATGAGCGATGAGCAGCGACTACCTGGCTTTGGCGAGCTGGGTCTGGGTACACCGATCCTCGAAGCGTTGGCGGCCGTGGGGTACGAAACGCCCTCGCCGATCCAGGCGCAGACCATTCCCTTGCTCCTCGCGGGCTCCGACCTGCTGGGGCAGGCGCAGACGGGTACCGGCAAGACGGCAGCCTTCGCGTTGCCGATCCTCGCGCAGATCGATCTGTCGCGGGCCTGTCCGCAGGCGCTCGTGCTCGTGCCGACTCGCGAGCTCGCCATTCAGGTTGCGGAGGCTTTTCAGCGCTACGCCGCTCGCTTGAAAGGCTTCCACGTGTTGCCGATCTATGGCGGTCAGAGCTACGTCCCACAGCTGAAGGGCCTCAAGCGCGGCGTACACGTGATCGTTGGCACGCCGGGACGGGTCATGGACCACATGAAGCGGGGCGCGCTGAAGCTCGACACCATCCGATTCATCGTGCTCGACGAAGGCGACGAGATGCTGCAGATGGGCTTCGTCGACGCCATCGAATGGATATTGGAGCAGGCGCCGCCGCAGCGGCAGATCGCGCTCTTCTCGGCGACGCTGCCGCCGGCGATCCGGCGGATCGCACACACGCACATGCGCGAGCCGGCGCAGGTCACGATCCAGAATCGCGCGAGCACCACGCCGAAGATCCGCCAGCGCTACTGGCTGGTCAGCGGCCTGCACAAGCTGGATGCGCTGACGCGGGTCCTGGAAGCAGAGCGCTTCGAGGCCATGCTGATATTCGTGCGCACGAAGCTCGAGACGGCGGAGCTCGCCGAGCGGCTCGAGGCGCGCGGTTTCAACGTCGCCGCCTTGCACGGTGATATTCCGCAGCAGCAGCGCGAGCGCACGATCGCCCGGCTGAAGGCGGGACAGGTTGACCTCGTCGTCGCCACCGACGTCGCCGCGCGCGGCCTCGATGTTGAGCGGATCTCCCACGTGGTCAACTACGACATTCCGTACGACTCGCAAACGTACGTACATCGGATCGGTCGGACCGGCCGGGCGGGCCGCGCCGGGGAGGCGATTCTGTTCGTTGCGCCGCGCGAGCGGAACATGTTGCGCATCATCGAGCGTGCGACCAGGCAGTCCATCGAGCAGATGCAGCTGCCCAGCGTCGCGGACGTCAATGAGCAGCGGATTCTAAAATTCAAGGAAACCCTCGCCAACGCGGTGCGAAGCGGCGAAGGCAAGGTATTCCAACCGCTCATCGAGGAGATCGAGCGCGAACAGAATCTGCCCGCAATCGAAATTGCGGCAGCGCTGGCCGGCCTGCTTCAAGGCCCTGCCCCATTCCTATTGACGCCCAAACCCGGTACGCCGCATGAAGCTTCACCGCCCGACCGCCCCCGCGACGAGCCGGGAGCGGCCGTAACGGATACCGAGCCAGAGCCCGAGTCGCGGGCGCATCATCGTTCCAGAAAGGGCCCGCGGCTCGAAACGTATCGCATCGAAGTCGGCCATGCGCACGGCGTCCAACCCGGAAACATCGTCGGCGCCATCGCGAACGAAGCGGGCCTCGACGGTCGCAACATCGGGCACATCGACATCCGCGACGATCACAGCCTCGTGGATCTTCCGGAGGGCATGCCGGAAGAGATTTTCGACGGTCTCCAGACTGTCCGCGTGCGCGGAGTCGAGTTGCGAATCAGCCGTGTCGACTCGAAGCCCGAGCGTTCCGAGCGGCATGCGCGCTCCCACACCTCTTCGCGGGTGCCGAAGCACAAAAGACCGGGGCCGCGCCAAGGCGGCTCGGCCAAACGTCGCGGGAAGTCCTCTCGCCGATAGCACCATGGTGTGCGTGATCGGACAGTATAATCCGCACCCTGGCCGCCCCTTGGAGAGCCCAGCATGACTGAAGACCTGCAAGCCGAACTGGAGAGGCTTCGAGCCGAAAATGAGCGGCTGAAGCAGGGGGGACGGGGCAAGCTCGCAATGAAAGTCAGCGAGAAGGGTGCGCTGTCCGTTTACGGGATGGGGCGATTCCCGGTCACGCTCTACAAGGAGCAGTGGCTCCGGCTGCTCGCCATGGCCGAGGAGATCAAGGCCTTCATCGAGGCGAACCAGGGCAGCCTGAAGTCCAAGGA
>JASHVV010000213.1 GCA_030044385.1 Gammaproteobacteria bacterium | reverse complement strand
CACCCTCGGGCAAGTTCTCCAAGGTGCGCCACAGCGTGCCGATGCTCTCCCTCGCCAACGGCTTCAGCGCCGAGGACGTCGCCGCCTTCATCGAGCGCGTGCGGCGGTTCCTGAAGCTGGATGCCGCCGAGCCGATCGAGCTCACCGCCGAGCCGAAAATCGACGGCCTTTCCTTGTCGCTGCGTTACGAGCGTGGCGTGCTGGTGAGAGGCGCGACGCGCGGGGACGGCACGGTGGGAGAGGACGTCAGCGCCAACATCCGGCGGGTCAGCGACATTCCGGCGAAGATGAAGGGCCGCGGCGCGCCGGCGGTGTGCGAGATCCGCGGCGAGGTCTACATGACGCGCGCCGCCTTCCTGAAGCTCAACGAGGAGCAGTCCGCGGCCGGCCGCACCGTGTTCGCGAATCCGCGCAATTCCGCGGCCGGCTCGCTCCGGCAGCTCGATCCCGAGATCACGGCCACGCGCCCGCTGCAGTTCCTCGCCTACGCCTGGGGTGAGATGAGCGAGCTGCCCGCCGCGACCCAGTGGGACATGCTGCGCTGGCTGAAGACGCGCGGCTTTCCCACCACTCCGCTGAGCCGCCTCTGCCGCTCGCTCGACGAGCTGCTCGCGTTCCATCGCGAGATCGAGCTCGGGCGCGCCGGACTGGATTACGACATCGACGGCGTCGTCTACAAGGTGAACCGCCTCGACTGGCAGCGGCGCCTCGGCTTCGCCGGCCGCGATCCCCGCTGGGCGCTCGCGCACAAGTTCCCCGCCCGCAAGGCCACCACCGTCGTGAACGCGATCGAGCTGCAGGTCGGGCGCACCGGCGCACTCACTCCCGTCGCCAAGCTCGCACCCGTCAATGTGGGGGGGGTCGTCGTTTCCAATGCCACTCTCCACAACGAGGACTACATCCGCGAGCTCGATGTCAGGATCGGCGACACGGTGACGGTGCAGCGCGCCGGCGATGTGATCCCGCAGGTCCTGGGCGTGGTGTCGGAGCGCCGGCCCGCCGATACGCTGCCGTTTCATTTCCCCGGGACCTGCCCGTGTCCGCTGGCGACGCCCGTCGTCCGCGAAGTGACCGCCGCCGGCAAGGAAGGCGCCGTCTCCCGCTGCTCCGGCGAGCTCGCCTGCCCGCATCAGCGGGTCGAGCATCTGCGCCACTTCGTCTCCCGGCGCGCCTTCGACATCGAAGGCTTGGGCGAGAAGCAGATCAATCTCTTCCACGAGCAAGGCTGGATCGCCGAGCCCGCCGACATCTTCACGCTCGCGCGCCGCAACGGCACGATCCGGCTGGAGGAGCACGAGGGTTTCGGCGAGGTCTCCGTCCATAATCTCTTTGCAGCCATCGAGGCCCGGCGCAGCATTGCCTGCGAGCGATTCATCTATTCCCTGGGCATCCGGCACGTGGGCGAGACCACGGCCCGCTCCCTGGCCCGCGGCTACGGCACCTACCAGGCCTTCCGCGACGCCTGCCGCCGCCTCGCCGACGGGAATGCCGAGGCGCGCCAGGAGCTCGACGCCATGGATCAGATCGGCGACACCGTCATCGATAGCCTGACTTCCTACTTCTCCGAGCCACACAACACCGGCAGCGTCGATCGCCTGGCGCGAGAGGTGCGCATCCTCGACGCCGAGCGTCCCGCGACCGACTCGCCCATCGCCGGCAAAACCATCGTCTTTACCGGCAGCCTGGAGCACATGACGCGCGAGGAGGCCAAGGCGCTCGCCGAGCGGCTGGGCGCATCGGTGAGCGGCAGCGTGTCGAAGAAGACGAGCCTGGTGGTGGCCGGCGCGGAGGCGGGCTCGAAGCTCAAGAAGGCACAAGAGCTGGGCGTCCAGGTGCTCGACGAGGGAGCATTCCTGGAGCTGGTCAAGGAGCGGTAATTTAAAGCGCTGGATCCGGGCTCATGCCCGGCCCAGCGCTCCGCCACCTGCGGCGGCGGGGCACATCCATGTGCCTGCCATACGCTACTTCAGCTACCGTTACCCGAGGCGGGCGCCGGCGAAGCCGGGGCCGGCGAGGCCGGGGCGGCGGCGGCCGGGGTGGCCTCCGCGGTCGGCTCACCGGGCTTGCCGCTCGTCTCTGCATCGGTCTGCGGATCGAGGAAGGTCTCGACCTTCGCCTGGCTCATGAGCTGGTCCGTGTAGGCGTTGAATTTCTTCGCCTCCACGATCTGCGCCAGGCGCTGCTTCACCTGATCGAACGGCGGCGGGGTCACCGGACGCGTGCCGAGCAGCTGAATCACGTGCCAGCCATACTGCGTCTGCACTGGCGTCGTTGTGTACTGGCCGACCTTGAGGCCCTCGACCGCGTCCGCGAACGGCTTCACCATGTGATCCAGCGTGAACCACCCGAGGTCGCCGCCATTCGTCTTGGAGGAGTCCATCGACTCCGACTTGGCGAGGTCGGTGAATTTCTCGCCCTTCTTCAGGCGGCTGATGATCTTTTCCGCGAAGGGCTCCGTCGCGACGAGGATGTGCCTGGCGTGGTACTCCTCCTGCGGCATCTTCGCCACCTCGGCGTTGTATTCCGCCTGCAGCTCGTCGTCACTCGGCTGCTGATCGCCGAGATACTTCTTCGACAGGGCCTGCTCGAGCACGTTGAGCCGCTCCATCTTGAGGAGCTGGGCCGTGTCGGTGTCCTTGTTCAGGCCTTCCTTGACCGCTTCGCCGGCGATGAGCTGCGCGCGGATGAGGTTGTCGAGCGCCTGCGTGCGCTGCTCCGGTGACAGGTCGCTCGAGGTCTTGCCGGTGACTCCCTTGATGTAGAACTCGTAGAAATCGCGGCTGATCGGCGCGCCGTCGACGGTGGCGACGGTCGGTGAGGCGGGGGTTTTGCTCTGGCTCGCGGTGGTGCCCGAGGGGGACTTCGGCTGGCAGGCGGCAAGCGCCACCAGGGCCGCGGTGAGACAGAGGATCCTTGGATACTTCATGAGGGCTCTCGTTGGTTGGTATCAAGACTCGTTCGGGGCCTGGGCGACGATGCTGAGCGCGTGGATGCCGCGGCCCATCAGCGGCGCGATCGCGGAATAGACCATCCGGTGCCGCTCGAGTTGCGCCCGGCCGGCAAAGGCCGGGGCCACCAGCGTTACCCGGTAATGACCACCCTCGCGCGCACCCGCGTGACCCGCATGCTGCGCGCTGTCATCGAGCACCTCGATGGACAGGGGCGCGAGCGCTTGCTCGAGGGCGGCGCGGATCTCGCCGGCGGTGGGGTGGGGCGTAAGACTTTCCTGGCTGGTCAAAAGGTCGCGTATGATAGCGTTTCCTGGGCGAAAGCGAATCATAAAGCGGCCCAGATGTCCCAGTACTTCGAGCTCCACCCCGTGACCCCCCAGGCCCGCCTCATCCGCCAGGCGGCGGATGCGCTGCGTGCGGGGGGCGTCATCGCCTATCCCACCGATTCCTGCTACGCGCTCGGCTGGCACATCGGCGACAAAAGTGCCCTGGACCGCGTGCGGCGCATCCGCGGGGCCGACCGCCACCACCATTTCACCGTGGTCTGCGCCGATCTGGCCGAGGTCGGCCGGTTCGCGCGGCTCGAGACCTGGCAGTTCCGGCTGCTCAAAGCCTGCCTGCCGGGCCCCTACACCTTTCTCCTCAGGGCCTCCCGCGAGACGCCGCGGCGGCTGCAGCACGAGAGGCGGCGGACCATCGGCGTGCGCATCCCGGATCATCCCGTACCGCGGATGCTGCTGCGCGAGCTCGGCGAGCCGCTGATGAGCTCGACGCTCCTGCTGCCGGACGAGCCGGAGCCACTGACGTCGGGACGCGACATCCAGGTGCGGCTCGAGCACGATATCGATGCTGTGCTCGACGGCGGTGACTGCGGCGTCGTGCCCACCACGGTCGTGGACCTGTCGGTGACGCCACCCGTGGTAGTGAGGGAGGGACGCGGTCCCCTCGACCGTATCCTCGGGCACCGCCCCTGAGCCCCGCTGATATACTGACCATTTGCGGATGGCCGAGCCAAAGTGTCGATAGATTCCAACCTGGCGATGAGCGCCACGGCGGCGGCAGGGGGGCGCGTGCTCTCGGGCATGCGGCCGACGGGCCGACTGCACCTCGGCAACTACCACGGCGCGCTGCGCAACTGGGTACAGCTCCAGTATCGCTACGAGTGCTTCTTCTTCATCGCCGACTGGCACATGCTGACCACCGGCTACGAGGACACCGCGCGCCTGCCGGAATTCGTGCGCGAGGTGTTGATCGACTGGCTGGCGGCAGGCCTCAATCCCGGCGTCGCCACGCTCTTCATCCAGTCGCACGTGCCGGAGCATGCGGAGCTGCATCTGCTGCTTTCCATGATCACCCCGCTCGGCTGGCTCGAGCGGGTTCCGAGCTACAAGGACCAGCAGGTTGAGCTCAAGGAGCGGGACCTCGCCACCTACGGCTTCCTCGGCTATCCGCTGCTGCAGGCCGCGGACATCCTCGTCTATCGCGCGGCGTACGTGCCGGTGGGCGAGGACCAGGTCGCGCACGTCGAGCTGACGCGGGAGGCCGCGCGGCGCTTCAATCACGTCTTCGGCCGGGAGCCGGACTTCGAGGACAAGGCGGAGCGGGCAGTCAAGAGCCTGGGCGGGCGCAACACGACGCTCTACCGGCAGCTGCGGCGGCGTTTCCAGGAAACCGGCGAGCGCGAGGCGCTCGAGCGGGCGCGCGCGCTGGTGCAGAGCAACAACCGCATCACCGTGGCCGACCGCGAGCGCCTGCTGGGGTTTCTCGAGGGCACCGGCGTCACCATCCTGCCCGAGCCGCAGGTGCTCCTCACGGAGACTCCGAAAGTCCCGGGGCTCGACGGCCGCAAGATGTCGAAGTCCTACGGCAACACCATCGAGCTGCGCGAGGAGCCCGAGTCGGTGACCAAGAAGCTGCGCGCCATGGTCACCGACCCGGCGCGGGTGCGCCGCACCGATCCCGGCGATCCCGACAAATGCCCGGTGTTCGAGCTGCACCGGATCTACTCCGACGAGACCACCCGCAAATGGGCGGCCGAAGGCTGTCGCTCGGCGGGCATCGGCTGTCTCGACTGCAAGCAGCCGGTGATCGACAAGATCGTCGGCGAAGTGACCGAGATGCGCCGCCGCGCGCAGGAGTACGTCGAGAACCCCGAGCTGCTGCGCGACATCGTCGCCGAGGGCGCGGAGAAGGCGCGTGAGGCGGCGCGCGAGACCCTGGACGAGGTGCGCCGCGCGATGCACCTTCGCGTGGGCTGAAGTCGTGTCATGGTGAAGCCGGAACTGACCATCGTCGTGTCCAATCCCAGCCCGGAACCGCATCAGAGCGAGCCGCCGCCGCAGCAGGTGGAGATGCCGTTCGCGGTCATCAACGGCGAGCCGGTGACGCAGCTGCCGCGGGACCTCTACATCCCGCCGCAGGCGCTCGAGGTGTTCCTCGAGGCATTCGAGGGGCCGCTCGATCTGCTTCTCTACCTCATCCGGCGGCAGAACCTCGACATACTCGACATTCCGCTCGCCGAGATCACGCGCCAGTACATGCGCTACATCGAGCTCATGCAGGACCTGCAGCTCGAGCTCGCGGGCGAGTATCTGGTGATGGCGGCCACGCTCGCGGAGATCAAATCGCGCATGCTGCTGCCGCGGCCGAAGACCTCGGCCGACGGCGTCGAGGAGGATCCGCGCGCGGAGCTCGTGCGCCGCCTGCAGGAGTACGAGCGCTTCAAGCGCGCCGCCGAGGGACTGGACACGCTGCCGCGGCTCGAGCGCGACGTGTGGGCGACCAGTGCGGAGCTCAAGGACAGGCAGGTCGCGCGCGTGTTGCCGCAGATCACGCTGCAGGAGATGCTGGTCGCGTTCCAGGAGGTGGTGGTGCGCGCGGAGATGTTTGCGCATCATCACATTCAGCGCGAGCGCCTGTCCGTGCGCGAGCGCATGGGCGACATCCTCTCGAGCCTCGAGCACTCGAGCTTCGTCGAGTTCGTGCGCCTCTTCCGGCCGGAGGAGGGACGCATGGGCGTGACGGTGACCTTCATGGCGATCCTCGAGCTCGTGCGCGAGGGGCTGATCGACATCGTGCAGTCGGAGCCTTACGCGCCGCTGCACGTCCGGGCCGGAGCCCCGGCGCGCAGGCTGCGGGTGGTCGCCGATACGGAGAGCGATCCCGGTACGGACTCACGCGAGGAGGGCGAGACAGGCCGATGAACGAGCATTATCTGCGCAACGTGATCGAGGCGGCGCTCCTCGCCGCCGGGCGGCCCGTGGCGCCGGCGGAATTGATCCAACTCTTCGATGAGAATGCCCGGCCGGCGGCCGAGCAGATGCGCGCCGCCATCGATGCGCTCGCCGCTGACTACGCCGGGCGGGGCATCGAGCTCAAGGAGACCGCGAGCGGCGTGCGCATTCAGGTCCGGCGCGAGCTCGCCGCCGAGGTATCGCGCCTCTGGCCGGAGCGTCCGGCGCGCTACTCGCGTGCGCTGCTCGAGACCCTCGCCCTCATCGCCTATCGCCAGCCGATCACGCGCGGGGAGATCGAGGCGGTGCGCGGAGTCGCCGTCAATCCCAACATCGTGAAGACCCTCCTGGAGCGCAACTGGGTACGCGTCGTCGGGCATCGCGACGTCCCCGGCCGCCCGGAGGTGCTGGGCACGACCCGGGATTTCCTCGACTACTTCGGGTTGAAGAGCCTGGATGAGCTGCCGCCGCTGTCGGAGCTGCGGGCCGTGGGCGACATCAATCTGCAGCTCGACCTGCAGGGCGATGCCGCCCCCAAGGGGGAAGACGATGCGGCGCCAGCCGCCGGCGCCGAAAGCGCGGCGGCTGATGAGGAGGAGGACGAAGGCGACGAGTTGTCCGCGGAAGGCGGCGACTCGCACGAGCTGGTGGCCGGGCCGCGCGAGCGCGGCGACTGACCGGTATGCACAGGCAGCGCGGCGAGCCTGAGCGGCTGCAGAAGGTTCTCGCCCGCGCCGGGCTCGCCTCGCGACGGGAGGCGGAGGACTGGATCCGGGCCGGACGCCTCACGGTCAACGGACAGGCCGCCTCACTCGGTGTGCGCGTCAGCCCCGACGATGAGGTGCGGCTCGATGGCCGCGTGATCCGCCAGCGTGCGCCGCAATCGGGCGGGCGCGTCTACCTCTATCACCGCTCGCCGGGTGAGAGTCTGGATACCGCCTATGACTCGCCGGCCGCGGACGAGAGCGCCGAGGTCTCTGCCAGCCCGCCGGGCGCGCCCCACGCCGAGCCGCTCTTTGCCCGGCTGCCGAAGCGCGGCGGGCGACGGTTCATCGTGATCAGCCCCATGCCGCGGATCGACGGCGGCCTCGAGCTCGTCTGCGGTGATGGCGAGCTCGCCGCCCGCCTGCAGCGCTCCGTGCGCGGCCTGACGAGCGAGCTCAGCGTCAGAGTGCGCGGCGAGCTCCTGGAGCAGCAGATCGCGGGCGTGTTGGGCGGAGTGCTCGACAGCGGCGAGAAGCTGACGGTGCTCGGCTGCGAGCCCGCGGGCGGGGAGGGCGCCAACCGCTGGTATGCCATCAGCGCGCGCGGCGCCAGCGGCAAGGACGTGCGGCAGCTCTTCGAGCGTCAGGGCGCGATCGTCAGCCGGGTGCTGCGCACCCGCCTCGGATCGGTCGCGCTCGATCGCGCGCTCGGGCGCGGCCATTTCCGCGAGCTCACTCCCGAAGAGCTCCAGGCCTTTCTATTGCAGCCGTCCGCAAGCAAGTCACAGCCTGAAGCTCCCGGCCGCGGCCGCCCGCGCGGCGCGCCAGGCGCGCCAGTTGGCCGCCGCCGCACTCGCGATTGACGTGACGGGCGGGTGCGGCAGCGCGCGCTCCGCCCGCTGGGATGCCTGGCAGGCGAGCGCCGTCCACACGAGGAGGCCGCGGACGCTCTGTTGGTTTTCCGGCGATGGATGGGCCGCGGCCGCCGCGAGCTGCCGCCGCAAGGCCTGATGCCGTCCCCGGAGAGCCGCCGCCAACCCGAGCGGCCAGGGCGGCGTGGCCAGCGCCTGCGGCGCAACGGTCGCTTGCTCGAGCTCATCGAGCGGGACGCGCAGCCGGCCGGACCGGGCGTCGCGCGCGAGATTACCGAGCATCTCGAGCTCACGCAGGGCCGCGCCCCACTCGCTCCAGTCGGCTGTGGCCGGCGCCGCTGCGGCGCCTGCAGCAGCGGCCAGAGGCGGCACCATCGCCGCCCCCCAACGCCGGCAGTAGGCCGTGAGCTCCGCGCGCCGCTCGAAGGTGGCGCCCGCAAGATCCCAGGCGGCGGTGTCCACCAGCCCCGAGAGCCCTGCGACGGCGGAGCGCGCCTGCGCTGCGGGAGCCACCTCCCGCAGGTGCGCCAGCAGCTCCCGTGTCAGCGGGTGGGCGGGCTTGCCGCCGGCGCAGCGCTCGCATTCGGCGCGCCACCACTCGAGTCGCGTATGGGCGACGTGATGATCGATGCCCGGGCGTATGCTGGCGGCGATCTCCCCCTCGATCCCGCACAGCGCCGCCAGCACCGGCTGTTGAGAAGGCGTGGAGTAGAGCCAGGCGAGAAAGCGGGGAGTGTGAGCCTCAGGCTTCGCGGACATCGCTCGGCCCGGCGGCGGCGATCGGCCGCGGCGGCTGCTCGACCGGTGCGAGCTCGGACAGCGCCGCATCGGCGGTGACCCCGAGCTCGGGGAAGCGGCGCGCCTGCGGCAGCACCTGTCGCTCGAGCGAGCCCGCCGCGGCGTTGTAGGCCTCGACCGCCTGGGAGAGACGCTGGCCGACCTTGCCCAAGTGGCCGGTGAAGTTGCCGAGCCGCCGGTAGAGCTCCTGGCCGAGATCGCGGATCAGCTGGGCGTTGTGCGCGACCGCCGCCTGGCGCCAGCCGTACGCGACGGTCTTAAGCAGCGCAATCAGCGTCGAGGGCGTCGCGATGATCACGCTCTGACCGAGCGCGCTGTCGATGAGTCCCGGCCGCTCGGCGAGCGCCGCCGACAGGAACTGGTCTCCGGGCAGGAACAGCACCGCGAATTCCGGGCTGCGCTCGAACTGCGTCCAGTAGCCCTTGGCCGCCAGCTCCCGCATGCGCGTGTCGACCTGCTGGGCGTGCCGGCGCAGCGCCTCGCGGCGCTCCTCCTCAGTCGTCGCCTCGAGAGCCGCGAGGTAGGCATCGAGCGGCGTCTTGGCGTCGATCACCAGGTCGCGGGCGTCGGGCATGTGCACGACCAGATCCGGCCGCAGCGCGCCGGCCTCGCCCATCAGCTGCAGCTGCTCGGTGAAGTCGCAGTGCTCGACCAGGCCCGCGAGCTCCACCAGGCGCCTGAGCGTCAGCTCGCCCCAGCGCCCGCGCACCTCGGGGCG
>JASHVV010000212.1 GCA_030044385.1 Gammaproteobacteria bacterium | reverse complement strand
GTCGGCATCGGGGTCATGGCCGTGCAGTTCGGCGGCTTCCTCATCACGCAGCGCAAGGGACTCTTCCGGCTCATCGAGCGGCCGCTCGACTGGATCAGACGACGCCGGCGCCCCGCGCAGTCGCAAGCGGATCGCAGCCTGCACGAGCAGATCATTCAGATCCATGCGCACCCGCGGGCCTTCCTGGGAGCTGTGCTGCTGCATCTTCTCGCCTGGATGATCGGCGCCATGGAGGCCTGGATCGCGCTGCGCCTCATGGGTCATCCGCTGGCCGTCGCCGACGTGTTGATCCTGGAGAGTCTCGTCTCCGCGATCCGCAGCATCACGTTCTTCGTTCCCCTGGACGCCGGGATACAGGAAGGCAGCTACGTGCTGGTGGGAAGCCTCGTGGGACTTCCGGCCGGCCTCGCCTTAGCGGTCTCCCTCGTCAAGCGCGCCCGGGACGTGATCAAGGGAGTGCCCGCCGTGTTGCTCTGGCAACTCATCGAGCGGCGGCAGCCGCGCCGTCCGGCCGGTGCGGTAGACTGAGCTCCGGGATGAAAGACCCGGTTCGAAGAATCCACCTGCGCGATGCGGTCCTGGTCGCCATAGTGACGCTGGCCACCTGGGTCGTGTGCGGATACTTCAACGTCACGGAGATGCTGCGTCGCCTGACCGCCCCCTACGAGCGATATCAGTTCGACGAACTGCCGACCGTCCTCCTCGTGCTCGGTCTGGGACTGACCTGGTTCGCCACTCGCCGCTACCGTGAGGCCCGACGGGAAATCGCACGCCGGAAATCGGCCGAATCGCAACTCGCCCATGCGCTGGCGGACAACCGCCGGCTCGCGCAACAGTACGTCGAGCTGCAGGAGAGCGAGCGCAAGGCGCTGGCGCGCGAGCTGCACGATGAGCTCGGTCAATATCTCAATGTCATCAAGCTCGACGCGGTCGGCATCCGTGACGACCTTCGCGTGACCCAGCCGGCGGCGCACCAACGCGCGAGCACCATCGTCGAGAACTGCAATCACATCCACGGCGCCATCACGACCCTCATGCGTGAGCTGCGGCCGACGGGTCTCGACGAGTTGGGTCTGGCGGGTGCCTTGGAGCATTACGTCGAGACGTGGCGCGCACGCCTGCCCGAGATCTCATTGGAGCTTTCGATGACGGGAGACTTCGGCTCGCTGCCGGAAAGCATCACCGTCACCCTGTACCGCCTCGTTCAGGAGGCGCTGACGAACGTCGCCAAGCACGCAAGCGCGAGCCGCGTGACCATCCACCTCGACCGTACGGGCGGCGCGGAGGCCGACAAGGTCGAAGTTGCGATCGCGGACGACGGAGTCGGCACTGCGGTAGGGCTTCCGACCCGCGGTCTCGGACTGATCGGCATGCGTGAGCGCGTGATGGCGCTGCGAGGCCGGCTGACCTTCACGAGCTCACCCGGGCAGGGCTTCGAGCTCTCCGCGCAGATCCCGGTGGCGCCCGCTGCGGGAGCGGCGCCGTGACCGGCCCGACCAAGGTTCTGCTCGTCGACGACCATGCGGTCGTGCGCGAAGGCTACCGCCGGCTCCTCGAGGATGAGCCCAGCATCCGTGTCGTCGGTGAAGCCGGCAACGCGTCCGATGCCTGTGAGCGGGCGCGAGCCCTCGGCCCGGACGTGGTGGTCATGGACATCGCCCTCCCCGGGACCAGCGGCATCGAGGCGACACGCCGCATGCTCAGGGATCAGCCGCACCTGCGCGTGTTGATCTTCAGCATGTACGACGATGCGGTCTATGCGCGCCGCGCGCTCGAGGCCGGGGCTCTGGGCTACCTGAGCAAGGCCAGCGCACCGGAAGCGCTGATCCAGGCGATCTACGCCGTCTCCCGCGGCGAGCGCTACGTGAGTCCCGATGTCGCCACGAACATCGCGCGCTCGGCGGCCCAGCCCGGCCGCGCTTCGATCGAGGCGCTGAGCCCCCGGGAATTCGAGGTCCTGCGCCTGCTCGTGCAGGGCGAGACGGTCAGGAGCATCAGCGAGAAGCTCGGCCTGTCGGAGAAGACCATCGCCAACCATCAGTCCGCCATCCGCGAGAAGCTGGGCGCGAGGAACAGCGCGCAGCTCGCGCGCCTCGCCGCGCAAATCGGCGTCTCCGGCTGAGAGAGCGGATTCAGACGCCGCTGCGGGAACCGCCGGAGCTGCGCCCCGATGCCGCGCCGGCGAAAATGACCGTCGCGAGCAGAGCGGAGCCCGCCGCATAGAAATACGGCAGCGAGCGGCTCATCGAGAAGAGCATTCCCATGACGAGGTTGGACAGGAACTGTCCGAGGCTGCGTGACACGGTGAGAAAGCCCATCCCTCGCGACAGCCGCGTCGGTCCCACGAGCGAGGACACCAGCGTCGGCTCGAAAGTCTCGACGCCGCCCATTCCCATGCCGAGGATGGCCACGGAAACATAGAAAGCCGCCGCCTCGAGGTGCAGGAGCTCGGTCACGCCGATGAGGCCCGAGCCCAGGGCGGAGGGCAGATAGCCGCAGAGCCAGACCGACCGCACGGCGGAGCGGCGCCCCGCGCCGAGGACGTAACCGCTCACCGCCGAGATCCCGAGATAGATCACGAAGGCGAGCACGCCCGCTTCATAGGCAACGTGTGTCGAGCGGCCGCCGGTCGCCGTGAGGATCGGGAAGCCGAGGTTGTAGAAGCTGAATCCATAGAGCGTGGCGGAGACGAGGAGCGCAATCAGCAGCGCGCGTCCTCCCTGGTCGCCGGTCCCCGCGTCTGCACCTACAGCCGCCCGCGGCGTAGCCGCCGGATAAAGCTCCGTGCGCCGCACGAAGAGCAGCAAGACCGTCGAGACGACGAGCGGCAGGATCGCGAGCAGGATGATGATGCCCACCGGCAGCCGCAGCCAGAGAAACAGCAGCGCCAGGAGCGCCGACAGCATGCCGCCGCCGATATCGAGCGCGTGCAGGAAGCCGAACGCCAGGCTCCGCTCCTGCGGCGGCGTCACGTTGACCAGCAGCGCCCGCCGCGCCGGACTGCGGAAGTATCGCGCCCACCATCCCAGGATGAAGAGAGCCGCCGCGGCCCACAGACCGTGCGCGATGCCCGCGAACGCCATGAGGGGGATGAGCGCATTGCCCGCGATCGCGATGGCCTTGCGGTCGAGCCGGTCGCCGGCCAGGCCGCCGATGTAGGAGACCAGCGAGCCGCCGCCGAAGGCGATGGCCGTGATGATGCCGTACGCATAGACAGGAGCGTGCAGGTCGAAGACCACGAAGAGCGGAAAGAGCGCCGCCACTTCCTGATAGCCCAGGTCCGCGAAGAAAGCGGAGAAGCAGAGAAGATAGGCGTCGCGCGTCAGGCGCTTGCCGGGCCAATGATGGGATGTCAAGGAAGCCCCCCCGATCAGCGCGCGCAGCGTCCGTGCGACCATAGCGGATGCGGGGAGCGCCCGTCCACATTCCCCGGCTATACTCCGGAATCGCAGTCATCTCGCGGGGACTTTCCGTGCGCATCGGCTTTCCCAAGCTTCCGGCGCTCGTGCGCGTCACGGCCTTCGCCGTCTGTTTCGTTGCGCCGGCCCTGGCCTCGCCGCTGCATGGCGGCGCGGACCGGTATCGAACCGCCACGCCGATCAAGCATCTGGTGGTCATCTTCGACGAGAACATCTCGTTCGACCACTACTTCGCCACCTACCCCGTCGCGGCCAATCCGCCCGGCGAGCCGCGGTTCGTTGCCGCCCCCGGCACACCCCGGGTCAACGATCTGCTGTCCGCGCATTTGCTGACGAGCAACCCGAATCTCAACCGCGGCAATGGCGCCGGCGCCGCCAACCCCTTCCGGCTCGACCGCACCCAGGCCGCCACCGCCGACCAGAACCACGGCTACACCGC
>JASHVV010000211.1 GCA_030044385.1 Gammaproteobacteria bacterium | reverse complement strand
ACTCGCCGCGGCCGCTCCAGTCATGGGCGATCAGCAGCGCGGGCAGCGGGCCGGGGCGGGAATCGTCGTGGCACAGGAAGCCCTCGAGAAGGGTCGAGCCGTCGCGGTACTCGATGAGCCGCTCGCGAATCGCCATGGTCGATCCTCCGGATGGTGTGCTCGGGAAGGGCGCGGTGACGGGATTCTAGCAGGGACCGCCTGCAGGAGCGGTCGCCGGCGTTTCGTCAGGAGCGTCTGAAGAGGCCGACACCGAGCAGCACGACGCCGGCGCCGAGCACGGCGCCAGCCACCCAGCCGGGGAGCGTCTGTTCCTGCCGCACGGTCGCCTGGAAGCTTCCGAGTTTCACGACGCTCTGCTCAGTCGAATAGTGGACCGGGCGCAGGATCAGGAAGACCCCTGCGGCAATGAGTACGAGGCCAGCGATGAGTGAGGTACGCATCGCGGTATTGTAGCCGCTGGAGCGTGGCAGCTACAGCCAGCCGAATGCCCGCTTGTGATCCAGAGATACCGTTCGCGTGTCAGGCCATGCCGCCGCTCACGGAGATGATCTGGGATGTCACGTAGGAAGCCTCCGCCGAGGAGAGGAATGCGACCACTGCCGCCACTTCCGCGGGCAGGCCGGCGCGGCCCATGGGCACCAGGCGCTCGATGGTCTGCTCGTCGAAGACCCCCGCGCTCATGGGCGTAGCGATGATTCCCGGGGCCACGGCGTTGACGGTGATGCCGCGGCTCGCGAGCTCGAGCGCGAGCGCCTTGGTGGCGGAATTGAGGGCGCCCTTGGCGGCGGCGTAGTTGACCTGACCCCGGTTGCCGATGAGAGCGGCGACCGAGGAGATGTTGATGATTCGCCCCCAGCGGGTGCGGATCATCGGCATGAGAAGCGGTTGGGTGACGTTGAAGAAGCCATTGATGGATACGTCGATGACGCGGTGCCACTGCTCGGGACGCATGCCGGGCAACACCGCATCGTCGTGGACACCGGCGTTGTTCACCAGGACCTGGATGGGTCCCGCGGCCAATGCGGACTCGAGCGCTTGCCGCGAACCTTGCGCATCGGTCACATCGAAATGCAGCGCCGCGGCGCTGCCGCCGCCGGAAGTGATCTCCCGCACCACGCTCTCCGCGGCACTGATGTGCTGCCGCGCATGCACGTACACGTGATGCCCGTCGCGCGCGAGACGACGGCAGATCGCGGCGCCGATGCCGCCGCTGCCGCCGGTCACGAGCGCCCGCTTGAGCTGATCGTTCATCTTGTCGTTTCCGCTCCAAACACGATACCGGCGCGGCCGCTCAGGAGCTCACGGCCGGCGCTCGAGACGGCGAAGTGGTAGAGCGCCGTGCTCCCGTCGCCCGCCAGGCGCTCGGCGCTTGCAATCAGGTCCTCGGGCAGGTCGTCGAGGCGGGCGACGTGCAGCACGAGGTTTCTCAGGCTGGCGAGATAGCCGGGCCGCGCACGCCCGCCGGAGACGCAAGCCATGATCGCGCCGTGCACGGCCATCGCCTGGCCGGCGTACTCGACGCCGCAGACCGCGCCCAGCCGGCCGCCGGCGCGCAAGGGGTTGCCCGCGAGCCGATGGCTGACGGCCCGGCAGCGGATGTGCGCGGCGTCCCAGGTGAGGACTTCCTCCAGCAGACACATCGGTCCCTGGTGCGGAATGTGCGCCTCGATCCAGCGGCGGTCGAGCGCCTCGCCGCCGGCCGGTCCGCGGTTGAAGGGCGTGGTGCCTAGCGACACTCGACGACCTCCACCGTGAGGTGTTGCTCCGGCAGGTACTCGAGCGCCACGCGACCCGGCTGGCGCCGCGCGAGGAGCCGGAGCAAGGGGAGGCTGCGCGCGGCCGGCACGCTGACCCGCAATGTCTCGAGCTGCGGGTCCGACATGCGATCGTCCGGCGTGTCGCCCGGGGTGTCACGCAGGGAGAGCGCGATCCGGGCCAGGCTCGCCGCTTCCCCCGTTGGAGTCAGCACCAGAGCCGTTCCGAAGGAGTCGGGCACGGGCCGCTTGGCATACAGGGGTTGCGGGTAGGCGGTCTCGTAGGCGCAGAGGAGCGCGGGCGCGCCGCTCACGGCGACCTGAGTGACGGCCTCGACCAACCCCGCGGCGAAGCTGGCGTCGTAGGCGCAGACGGCGCTCGAGGCGGCGGTGGCGCCGGTCGCGATGCTCCAGTATCCGGCGGCGGCGTTGTGCACGGAGTTATGAAAGCGTGTCGGGGAGATCTGCCGGTCCGCCGTGGCCAGGGTCGCGCAGATCTCATGACAGATGGCCCCATCACCGCTGGAGGAGGCGAACACGGCGGCCAGGCGCACCGGATCGATCGCGGCGCTCGCGACCGCCTGCTGCGCGATGCCGAGAGCGAGCCTCACGGTGGCGCCGATGCGGCGCCTCTCCGCCGGGGGGAGCGCCTGCGGCGCTGGCAGCACGGTGGGGCAGGGTCGGTACGGCGCGGCGCCGGCGATGATCGGCGCACCGGACGACCAATCTGCCAGGCCGGGCCCGAGCAGGCCCACGCTGCGCACGTATGCCGTCAGCGCGCTCACGGCGACCGCTCCAGAATCAAGCTGCAGTTGGAGCCGCCAAAGCCGAAGGAGTTGCTGAGCGCGCGCCGCAGGCGCTCGTCGGCCCGAGTCTCACGCAGGTAGTCGAAGCCGATCGCCGGAT
>JASHVV010000210.1 GCA_030044385.1 Gammaproteobacteria bacterium | reverse complement strand
CTCGCCGCCGGCGATGCCGTGGCCGCCGCGACCCAGTACCGGCGCCCCGGCACCTTCGCGCCCGTGGGCGACCTGCTCGGCGGCGGCCCGTTCGCGCTGCCTCGCGGCGCCTGGAGCGACGACACCGCGATGGCGCTCTGTCTGGCCGACAGCCTGCTGGCGGCCGACGGCTTCGATGTCCGCGACCAGGTGGAGCGGTACCAGCGCTGGCAGCGCGAGGGCTACCTGTCCGCCACGGGTCAGTGCCTCGGCATCACCGCGAGCACCGCGCGCGCCCTCGCGATGGCGCAGTGGCGCCGGCAGCTCTTTTCCGGCTCGCACGCCCCCGATCAGCTCGACCCGGAGCCGCTCTCGCGCGTCGCCCCGGTCGTCCTCTTCTTCTTCGCCGCGCAGGAGGAAGCCCTGCAGCTCGCCAGCGAGGCCGCCCGCACCACTTGCCAGGCCCCCGCCGTGCTCGCCGCCTGCCGCGACCTTGCCTGGGCGCTCCACCTCGCGCTCTCCGGCCAGCCCAAGGCACGGATCCTCGCCGAGGCAGCGCGCGGGGCCGAGCCCGCGCCGGCGAAGCGGCGCAACGGCTCCGCCCCCGAGGCGCTCGCGGTCGCGCTCGAGGCCTTCGCCGCCACCGACAACTTCCGCGACGCAGTCCTGCACGCCGCAAATCACGGCGGAAACTCCGACGTCGCGGCCGCGGCCTGCGGCCAGCTGGCCGGCGCGTTCTACGGCGTGAGCGCCATCCCCGCCGCGTGGCGCGACTGCCTCGCGCAGCGCCCGCTCATCGAGAGCTACGCCGATCGTCTTCTGCAGCACGCTCTGCTCAGGATGAGCTAGGCTTGGGGCCCCGTGGCCCCGCAACCAAACCGCTCGTCCTCCAGGAAAAGGCCGGCATGGACTCGTCTGTCCGACGAGGGCCTGCTCGCGCTGCGTTTCTGCGATCTCGGCCTGAGGCTCCAGGACTCACGGCTCGAGCGGCGAGTCCGGCGGCTCTACGCGGAGCTGGAGGCGCGGGGCATCCGCTTCCATCCTCACGTGTGGCTGTCGGAAGAGTGGTTCTCTCCGGATGGCGTGCCCGGCATCGCGGTTCCGTTCTATCTTGCGCACCCGCGGCTCGAGCGGCTCGAGCGTCGCATCATGCGGGAAGCGGAGGGCGGCAATACACGCTGGTTCATGCGTATCCTGCGCCACGAAGCCGGACACGCGCTCGACAATGCCTACCGGCTCCGTCGCCGCAAGCGCTGGCGCGAGGTCTTCGGTCCCGCCTCTCTGCAATATCCCGCGCGCTACAAGGCACGTCCCGGTAGCCGTCGTTATGTGCATCATTTGGGGGAGTGGTATGCGCAGTCCCATCCGACGGAGGACTTCGCGGAGACATTCGCCGTCTGGCTGACACCGCGATCCGGCTGGCGTAAGAGCTACGCCGACTGGCCGGCATTCCAGAAGCTGAGCGCCGTAGACGAGTTGCTCGCTGAAGTGCGTGGACGCCGGCCGCCCGTGCGCAATCGCACCCTCATCGAGCCTCTCGAGACGAATACCCGCACGCTTGCGCAGCACTATCGCCGCAAGCTGGCGCGTCAGCGCCATTACCGCCGCGGACTGGCCGATGAGTTCCTGCACAGGTTGTTTGCGCCCCGGCCGATGCGCCGCGGCGCCAGTCGCGCCGCAACCCTCCTGCGAGCCCACCGCAAGGCGCTGGTCGCGTCCGTATCGCGCGAGCTGGGCCTCGAGCGTTATAGTGTGCAGCAGATCGCCCGCATGCTGATCGAGCGCAGTGAAGTCTTGAAGCTCTACGTCCGCGGCAACCGCCGCGACGCCGTCCGCAGTGCCCGATGGCTGCTCGAGCGGCTCGCGAGCCTCTACGCACAAGGCGAGACCCCCCACCTGCATCTATGAGAAAACTGCGCACGCTCGTCGTCGTGCACGCGAGCTTGGTGCCGCCGGAATCCCTCGAGGGTCACACCGACAAGGAAATCGACGACTGGCGTACCGAATACGACGTCACGAGCACTCTGCGCAAGAGTGGCCACGACGTTCGCTGTCTCGGCGTCCTCGACAGCCTGACGGAGATGCGCAGCAGCATCGCCGAGTGGAAGCCGGATATCGTCTTCAACCTGCTGGAAGAGTTCAACGGCATCGTCACGTACGATCAGCACGTCGTTGCCTTCCTGGAGCTGCTGCGTCAGCCCTACACCGGCTGCAACCCCCGCGGTTTGCTGTTATCGCGCGACAAACCCCTCTGCAAGCAGCTGCTCGCGTTCCACCGTATCCCGACACCGCAGTTCGCCGTCTTCCAGCGCGGCGCGCGCATTCACGTCCCGCGCAAGCTCCGTTTTCCGCTCTTCGTGAAGTCGACCATCGAGGACGCATCGCTCGGCATCGCCCAGGCTTCGGTGGTGGAGGACGCCGCGCGGCTGAAGGAGCGCATCGAATTCGTGCACGAGCAGATCGGCTCCGACGCCCTGGTCGAGGAGTACATCGAAGGCCGCGAGCTGTATGTCGGAGTGATGGGGAACGACCGGCTGACGCGCCTGCCGGTCTGGGAGATGGTCTTCGGCTCTATGCCCGACTCGCTGGCCGCCATCGCCACCCGCAAGGTGAAATGGGACAAGCGGTACCAGACGAAGTACGGCATCACCACGCGCGCCGCGGAGGATCTGCCGCCCGCGGTGCTGGCGCGCCTCGACAAGCTGTCGCGCCGCATTTACCGGGCGCTCGGGCTCTCGGGCTGCGCGCGGATGGACTTCAGAGCGACCGCGAGCGGCGAGGTCTATGCGCTCGAGGCCAACGCCAACCCCAACCTGGAGGCCGCCGAGGATTTCGCCGAGTCCGCGCGCGCGGCCGGAATCGGCTATTCGGAGCTGCTCGAGCGGCTGATGTCGCTCGGGATGTCCTATCGCGCCGAGTGGCGTGCCACGTATGGCTAGCCCGTACGGCTAGCCGATCTCGCTCCCCTCGATCGTCCACGGCTCCGCCTTGGCGGCCGCGAGCCACGACTGCAGGGCCGCATCCTCGAGCGCCGTGGCCATGTACCAGCGCGCCGTCTCCGAGACCCGCGCGCCATAGGTGTTGAACCGCAGCACCACCGGCGCAAACATCGCATCGGCGACGGAATACTCCCCGAAGAGCCAGGGACCCCCGGCCCCGAAGCGCCGCCGGCAATCGTTCCAGATCTCGTCGACCCGGTCGATGTCCGATTCCAGACCCGGCGTGAGCCCCGCGTGGCGATTGCGCGCGCGGGCGTTCATCGGCCACTCCATGCGCAGGTTGCCGAAGCCCGAGTGCATCTCCGCGCAGACCGAGCGGGCGACCGCGCGGGCTCGAGCCTCGTGCGGCCAGCCGCGGCCGCTGAGCTCCGCCACGTACTCGCAGATGGCGATCGACTCCCACACGGTGAGCTCCCCGTCGAGCAGCACCGGTACCCGGCCGCTCGGGCCGTACTGCTCGATCTCGTCCTTCGACGTCGGCGTATCGAGCCGGATCAGCACCTCGCGGAACTCGAGCCCGAGGTGCTTGAGGAGCATCCATGGCCGCAGCGACCAGGAGGAGTAATTCCTGTTGCCGATCACCAGAGTCAGCATGGGTGGTAACCTTCGCAGAATGACGACGGGAACCTCGTGCGTGGGCCGGGCCGTATCCCGGCCGGCCGCGCTCGGCGACATCCGTGCGGTCGCCTTCGATCTCGATGATACACTGTGGGATGTTGGTCCGGTGATCGTTCGCGCGGAGCAATTCCTGCACGACTGGCTGCGCCAGCACTGCCCGCGGATCGTCGAGCGCATATCGGTCGCGGAAATGCGCGCCGCGCGCGAGCAGCTCGCCCGCAGCGAGCCGCACAATGCCCACGACTTCACCTACCTGCGCATCACCACGCTGGCCGCCCACGCGCGCGCATGCGGCTACGAGGAAGCCGTGGCCGAGCGCGCGTTCGAGGTATTTTTCGCCGCCCGCAACGAGCTGCAGCTCTATGCCGACGTTCGGCCCGGGCTCGAGCGGCTGCGCGCGCGGTATACGCTCGCATCGCTCAGCAACGGCAATGCCGACCTCGATTTGATCGGGCTCGCGTCGTTCTTCAGCGTCTCGTTGAACGCCCGTCAGATCGGTGTCGCGAAACCACACGCTCGCTGCTTCCAGCAACTGGTCCGTGATCTGCGTCTCGAGCCACGGAGCATCCTCTACGTTGGCGACGACCCTGTTCTCGACGTCGAAGCCGCGCACGCCGCAGGCCTTTGCGCCGCCTGGATGAACCGCAACGGGGCGCAGTGGCCCTCCCACCTGGAGCCGGCCGATCTCGATGTGACCGACTGCCTGCGCCTGGCGGAGCGGTTAGCACTCGACCCCGTCGGCTGCCAAAGCCGAACGCCCGATAGACACGATCCAGGCGCCGCCCAAAAAGCAAGCGAATAAGCAGTGCGTCACGGAACCGGGCCGTCATGTGAGGTGAACTTCCGGCCGTAGCTGCCGCTTTATTCATTGGGAGATGCTGCCCAGGAGGTCATCGCCTGATGTCTGACACTCACTCATCCGCCCGGGTGCAGCCGGTTGCCAACCTGAAGGAATACTTCAAGGACGCGTTGCACGGCGCTCTCGAGAGCCAGCGGCTCTCGGTCGAGGACCAGACCGAGCACTATGTCGTCAACCTGCTGACGTTGTTCTCCCGCTCCGAGGCCCTGTTCGACCGCACTCCCGCAGGGCCGCGCCTCAAGCCCCTGGTCGTCATGCTGTCCGAGGCGCTCGAAGCGCCCTCCGCTGACGGCCGCAACCGCAACCTGCAGCGCCTGGGCGACGTCTCGCTCTTCGTCGCCGGCTTCTTCGCGCAGGGCTTCGCGCGCAAGCTGATCGACATCGACTATCACATCGCCATGGGCGGCCGCGCCTACGGCGTGCTCGCCGAAGCGCTGTCGCGCGGCAAGGGCAGGGTGCTCGGCAACGTGTTTGCGGAGCTGTCGGCGAAATTCCAGCCCATGGTCGATGCGCTCAACGAGCTCGCGCAGACGGCCCATACGCATTCCGACGAGGACATCCTGCGGCTCTACGAGATCTGGCTGAAGACCGGCAGCCGGCGCAGCTACGCGCTCCTGAAGCGCCTCGGCGTCGATCCGACCGCAGCCGGCGGAACTCACCTCGCCCACTAGTTATGAAGCGCTGGATCCGGTCATCCTGCCCGGCCCAGCGCGCGTGGAGCAAAAAAGCGTGGTTTTTTGCTCCACGCCCGCCACCTGCGGCGGCGGGGCACTTCCGTGTGCCTGGGGAGCGTACGCCGTGATTCTGACGCAACTGCAGCAGCTCATCGGAGGCATATACGACGTGAGCGTCGCTCACGACGTTTATGACTTCCTCGTCACCGACCGCCGGCACCTGCCCGCATCGGTCCGCGGCCGGGCATCGGAGGAGGATCTCATCGTCGCGCAGCCCACGGCCGCCGACGGGGAGGCGGCCGTCTCGCTCTACCTCGATCCGGGGCTGTTGGAGCGGCTCGGGCGCGAGGACCCGATGGTGCGCCTGCACGACGGCAACGTCGCGGACTACTGGAAGGCGCTCGAGGGCGTGAGTCACTTCCTGTATCTCGCCTGGAACGCCGGCCACGACCGTCCGGTCTCCATTCTCGAGCTCGAGATGCAGGCCGAAGTCGACAAGTACGTCGCCAGCTACTGGCTGCTGCGGCGCCAGTGGCCGGGACGGTTTCCCGCCGAGCTGCTGCACGTTCTGTTCGAGTGCACGCGCATCGATCCGCGGCTGGCCGATGGACGCGAGGATCTGTATCGCCGCGCGAGCTGCTACGCGGAGCGGTTCTGCCGCCGGCTGGAGCGGTCGCTGCGCCGCTCCCACGCCGGCTCCGAGGGCGAGGTGCTCACGGAGCTGCGCCGCTTCTACCGCCTGACCCACCTGCGCAAGCTCGCGCACATCCAGCGAGGTTGAACGCTCGATCCGTGGGGGCCAAGATTGCTCCCGTGCCGTCGATCTGCATGCTGACGCCGAGCTACTCGGGCGACATCCAGCGGTTCTCGCTCCTGCGCCGATCCATCACGATGTTCGCGCCCGGCATTGCGCACATTGCCCTCGTGAACTCCGAGGATCTCGCGCAATTCGCCGACCGCTTCCGCGGCGAGCAGGGTCTCGAGCTGGTTGCGACCCGCGAAGTGCTGCCCGCCGGCATCGAGCGCCGTCGAAGACAGTCCGGTCCGAGGTGGCTCGCGCAAGGCTGGCTGCGCCGGCGCACGATCAAGGGTTGGTACGCGCAGCAGCTCGCGAAGATCTTCGCGCTGGCGTCGTGCCGTTACGAGGCGGCCGTGTTCATCGATTCGGACGTATTCTTGTGCCAGCCGTTGCGCGGCGATTACTTCTACGTGAACGGTGCGCTCAAGCTCTTCCGGCAGCGGGCCGCGAACGCCGAGCAGCTCGATTTCGACGTTGCCACGCACGACATCCTGGGCAATCCGCTGCACACCATCACCGCGCTGTACGATTACATCTTCAGCCCCTGCTGCTTCAGGAAGTCGAGCGCCGTCAGCCTGCTGCAGGAATTCAACCGCCGGGGACTCGCGCGCAGGGAGCGTTGGATACGGCGGTTCCTGAAGGAGAAGCGCCCGTCCGAATACAACCTTCTCGGCTACGCGGCCACGGTGCTCGAGGGCGGCGCCGGGTATCACCTGGTCGAATGCGAGCCCGAGGCGCTGCATCACTCGCTGCGCTATCCGGAGGATCGCCTGCGCGTGATCGCGGAAATCGAGAGCATGCGGACGCGGCCGAAGCCGTTTGCGCTGGTGCAGTCCACGCTGGGAATCCGCTTCGAGCAGATCTCGGCGGCGTTCGAATGCCTCGCCGAGGCGCAGGCGCGGACTTCGTCGCGGGATGGATCGCCGGTGGCGCGATGATCTGCGCCGCGGGCCGTCAGCCGGCCGCCGCGCGCGCGAGCGCTACGACTCTTCGTCCTCGCCGCCGGCGCTGTCGCCGTTGCGCTTGCGCTCCTCGAGCTCGCGCATCATCTTGATCCATTCGGACAGCTTGCGCAGATCCGTGCGCGAAGTGTTGCCCGTCTTGCGGACGGCGCCCGAGTCGCTCGCGTAGGGATTGCCGGCGTGGCGCTCGGCGTCGAGCTCCAGTTTTCGTCCCGACGGCTCGCGCTGGATCTCGAGCTTGGGACGCTCGACCAGCTCCGCCGGCGCGTCCACCCATTCGACGTAAGCGTTGCCGCGGTCGTCGTGGCGCACCCGGGACAGTCGGCGACGCTCGCCGGAGCTGTCCGGTCTGCGATCCTCCCTGTCGTCGATCTTGTTCGTGCTGGCGCCCAAGGAGTGCACTGCAACGGTCATCCGCGATTCGCGGACGCCTGCACCTTAGCAGCGCCTCTGTCTCCGTTCCGAGACATCCGTCACGGAACGGTCCCGGCTCCCTGGCGACGGGCATAATGCGCCCGCAGCAGTCCAATCGCCGTCTTGCCGTCCCGGATCTCACCGCTCTCGGCCCACTCGCAGGCCTGCCGGAACGGTATCCAGTGCACCTCGATGACTTCCGCCTGCTCGTGGGCCGTGGGCACCGCCTCCAGGCCCGTCGCCAGGAAGAGATGCAGCACCTCGGTGAAGATGCCCGGAGAGCTGAGATAAGAGCCCAGGCTGCGCCACTCGCGCGCGCTCACCCCGGCTTCCTCGACCAGCTCGCGCTGTGCGGTGGTGAGCGGCGGCTCGGCCGGCTCCAGCTTCCCGGCCGGCAACTCCCACAGCCAGCCGTCCGCGACGTAGCGATATTGCCTCAGCAGGCAAACGCGCTCCTGCGCGTCGATGGCCACCGCGGCGGCGCCGCCGGGATGGTGAACGACTTCGAGAGAGGCCAGATGCCCGTTCGGCAGCCGCACCTCATCGGTGGTGAGCGAGATGATCCGGCCCCGAAAGTGCGTGGTCTGCTGCTCAGGCTTCATCTGGACCTCAGCCTATCACGGTTACAGTTTGAAACGACTGCGGCCGGCGCGCGTCCGTAGACTCTTCGATTCTCTGCAGTGCCGCAACGCCCGCGCCGGTCCGCCGGCCGCGACGCGGGAGAGCGGCCCAACGAGGGGACCTGATGCGTTGAAAGAGCCGCCGAAGCCGCTAGAGACGATTTTCCTCCACTCGGGGTGGCGCTGCGCGAGTACCTACATATGGAGCCGCTTTCGCCGCAACCCCTCCACCACCAGCTTCTACGAGCCTTTCGGTGAAGCGCTGGCGCGGTGCTCGCCCAAGCGCATCCGCCGCAAGACCGCCGGGGAGTGGAACTCGCGCCACCCGCCCCTGACCCTGCCGTATGCCGAGGAGTACCGCGCGCTCCTGTGGCCCCTGTGGAGCGGCGTGCCCGGCTATCGCAAGGAGTTCGCGCTCGAGCGATATTTCCCCACGGAAGCAGGCGTCGGGCCCGAAGCCGAGTATGTTTCCCGGCTCGTGCGCCATGCCCGCGGCCGCGGCACCCATCCGGTGCTCGGGTTCTCGCGCTCCCTCGCCCGCGCGACCGCGCTCAAGAGCGCGCTCGGGGGCTACCACGTGCTGGTCCGCCGCGATCCCCGCCAGCAGTGGCTCTCCTGCCGCAGCTACCGCGGCCAGCTGTCGCTCTCCTACTTTGAGTTGTGTCATTTTCTCATCCTGGCGCTCGCCCCCGCGGGCACGCCGGCGCGCCGCTACGCCGACACGCTGGCACTGCCGCCTCTGCCGCGGGGCCTGCCCCAACAGCTGAGATTCCTCCATGCCGCGCTCGCGCCGTGGAGCGAGGAGCTTTCCTATCGCGCCTTTACCGCCGTCTCCCTGCTGTCGCATGCCGCCGCCGAGCCTGCCGCCGACCTGGTGCTCGATGTCGATCGTCTCGGCCGCTCGCCGCGGTATCGCGCGGCCATGCGCGCGCGCATTCTGGCCGATGTGGACCTCAACATAGACTTCGACGACTGCCGGGTGCCCTATCACGATCCGGCGTCCGTCGCGCTCGACTTCGCGAGGGTCGAGCGGGATGTCAGGCAGTCCCTGCTGTCCTGCGCCGCGGATTTTCTGCCGGGACTCGCCCTGGCGCGTGCGGTGGGGCGCGAGACGGCACGTACAGCAGGCGATGCGCACGGGAACTGTATGCTGAACGCGTGACGGCAATCAGTGACAGCCCGTCGGTCGATTCCGTATAGTCCCCGGCCGTCATGTCGACGGCATCACACTTGGCGAAGCTCAATGGCCCCCAGCGCCGGGCCGTGACCCATGGCGAGCCGCTGCCCGACGCCGCCGGCCAGCCCAAGGGCTTCAAGTCCGGTCCGCTGCTGATCGTGGCCGGCGCGGGCACGGGCAAAACCGACACCCTGGCTCATCGCGTGGCGCACCTCGTCCTCCACGGAGTGGACCCCGCCCGCGTCATGATGCTGACCTTCACCCGGCGGGCCGCGATCGAGATGCGCCGCCGCGCCTACGAGCTCACCAAGTCGGCGCTCAACGAGAGCCTGGGCGGAGTGAGCCAGGGCATCCTGCAGCGCATGAGCTGGGCGGGCACCTTCCATTCCGTCGGCAACCGCCTGCTGCGCCACTACGCCCGCCATCTGAAGCTCGATCCGCAATTCAGCGTGCTCGACCGCGGCGACGCCGCCGATCTCATGGACGCCGTGCGCCAGGAGCTCGGGCTCGCGCAGAAGGAGCAGCGCTTCCCGCGCAAGGACACCTGTCTGCAGATCTACTCCCACCGCGTCAACACGCAGCGCCCGCTCAAGGAAACGCTCGACGCGCAGTTCCCGTGGTGCGCCCAATGGGAATCGGAGCTCACCCGTCTCTACCGGGAGTACGTCGAGCGCAAGCAGCGCAACAGCCTGCTCGATTACGATGACCTGCTGCTCTACTGGCAGATCATGATGTCCCATCCGCGCCTGGCCGCGCACGTGGGCGGCCACTTCGATCACGTGCTGGTCGACGAGTATCAGGATACCAACAGGCTGCAGGCCGAGATCCTCCATGCCTTGAAGCCCGACGGCGCCGGCCTCGCCGTCGTCGGTGACGACGCGCAGGCGATCTATTCCTTCCGCGCCGCCGCGGTGGAGAACATCCTCGGCTTCCCCGACCGCTTCACGCCGCGCGCGGAAGTGGTCACGCTGGCGCAGAATTACCGCTCCACCCAGCAGGTGCTCGATGTCGCCAACGCCGTGATGGCGGAAGCGCCGCGTCAGCATCGCAAGCACTTGTTGTCGAGCCGCGGCGAAGGGGCGAGACCCCGCCTCGTGACCGTGGAGGATCAGCAGGCGCAGGCGGAGTGCGTCTGCGCCGAGGTGTTGAAGCGCCGTGAAGCCAGCGTGCCGCTGCGCAAGCAGGCGGTCCTCTTCCGCTCCTCCAGCCACAGCGACGTCCTCGAGGTGGAGCTCGGACGGCGCCAGATCCCGTTCGTGAAGTACGGCGGCCTCAAGTTTCTCGAGGCCGGCCACGTCAAGGACCTGCTCGCCCTGCTGCGCTGGGCCGACAACCCGCGCAACGGCCTCGCGGCCTTCCGCACGCTGCAACTCCTGCCCGGCATGGGCCCCGCCAATGCGCGCCGCGCGCTCGATCACCTGGAATCCAACGGCGGCGCGCTCGCTTCCCTGCAGAGCTTCGTGCCGCCGCCGGCCGCCGCCCAGGACTGGCGCAAGCTCGTCGAGCTGCTGCTCGCGCTGGCCGATCCGCAGCGCGCCTGGACCGGCCAGGTGCATCTCGCCCGGGAGTGGTACCGGCCGCACTTCGAGCGCCAGTACGAGCACTTCCACACCCGCCTCGGCGATCTCGACCAGCTCGAGGTGCTCTCCGGCCAGTACCCCTCGCGCGAGCGCTTCCTGACCGAGCTCACTCTCGATCCCCCCAACGCCGCCGGCGACCTCGCCGGCCGCCCCGCGCTCGACGAGGACTATCTCGTCCTCTCCACCATCCACTCGGCCAAGGGCATGGAGTGGGACACGGTCTACCTCCTCAACGTGGTCGACGGCAGTTTCCCCTCCGAGTTCTCGACCGGCAAACCCGAGCTCATCGAGGAGGAGCGGCGCCTGCTCTACGTCGCCCTGACCCGCGCCCGGAACGACCTCCTGCTCCTCGC
>JASHVV010000209.1 GCA_030044385.1 Gammaproteobacteria bacterium | reverse complement strand
GCGCCCGAGCCCGATCCCCGTGGCGGATGCTGTCGTGAATCCGCCATCCGATCCCCGCCAACTCGAGCAGCGGACCGTCGGCCCGCGCCCAGATAAGAATCGCCCTCTGGATCGGTCCCCAATGTCCCGAGTACCGATACAGCCGCACGATTCCCGGAATATCTCTCGGATCGAGACCGCCAATCTCGAGGTCGCGGAACACCACGGTCCGATCCGGCGCGGCCTTGTCCAACTCCAGGCGCGCGAAATGGTCCCCGACCGGCATGGCGATCATCCGCCGAAACTGCTGGTACTCGGGTGGGGCGCCGCTGCGCACGTAGCGGCCAAGGGCCAGGACGGCCTCTTTCTCGCCTTTGGACCACAGGCTCTCCCCGCCCGCAAACGCGCGCGCCGCCGACAGCGCATCGACGGCGAATGCCGCGAGCAACGCCAGGATTGCGATGCTGGCGAGGAATGGCCAGGAGACCGCCAGCACGCCCCTCACCGTCGTGTGGGGCGCGAGCAAACCTTTCAGCCGTACCCGCATGACGGGCAGTATCACGCCTATCGCACGGAGTAAAACCAGAGCGATGTCCTAATCCCTGGATACACCGTGCGGCGTGGTGTGAGCCCCATCACATTACCCGCGGCCGCTCTGCTCCCAGGGGCGGCCGCCCGCCGGGGCTACTGCTCGGGGGGACCCTGCCCACCACCCTGGAAGTGGTGGCCGTGATGCCACCGCTGTTGCTCGAGCTGCTCGAATTTCTGCAGCTGTGCCGGAGAGAGCACGGCGCTCAGCTTCTGGACGAGGTCGCTTTGCATGGCCTGCATCTGCTCGCGCCGGTCCTCGCGCGACATTTGCCCGCCGGATTCGCGCATCTGCTCGCGCTGCGCACGCTCGGCGTCTAGGATCTGCCCAACCTGCGTCTTCTGCTGCCCGGTGAGATTCAGCTCGCTGGCGAGCTCATCCAGTGAAAGTGCCCCGTGATGGGGATGTGGGTCGGAGGCGCAGCCGACCTGCAGGACCAACAGTGCCGCAGCCAGCGTATAGATCAGAGGTCTCATGGGGCTCCCGAGCGCAGTAGCAGAACGGCCCTCCGCCCGCCATCGGCGACCGGCGGCCCGGAGGTCTCGGGCATTCTAGTGAGGTTGCCGCGACGATCTTGTAAGGCAATGTCGCACTGCTTACGCGGCCAATGCACGCACCTTGCGCCGGTCCATATTACTGGATATATTTCTGGACATTTCCGTCGGGGAAAGGGTATGTCGACCTCACCACAAAACAGAGCCTTGCGAAATTACCGGCGCCGTCTCCAGGAGCGCGGCATGGCGCGGTTCGAGGTGCTGGGGCTCGATCTCGACCGGGAACTCATCCGGGTCGTAGCGGGGCGACTGTCGCGCAATGATGTGGAGGCCAGGAGGATCCGGGCGGCGCTGCGGCGGGTTCTCGCCGGGGTCGTTCCGCCGCAGGGCGGCATCCTCACGGCACTTCGCCGCTCGCCTCTCGTCGGCGCGGAACTGAGTCTTCCCCGTCCGGTAACGCACGGCCGGCAGATTGAGCTGTGACCCGTTACCTGCTGGACACCAACATCATCAGCGATGTCACGAAGCCGGAGCCATCGGAGCGGCTCATGTCGTGGATGAGGCAGCAGCCCGACGAGAATCTCTACATCTCGTCTCTTACGCTGGCTGAGATTCGGCGCGGAATACTGGAAAAACCCGCCGGCAAGAAGCGCCGGGCGCTGCAACGATGGTTCTCGGGGCCCCAAGGGCCGCAAGCTCTGTTCGCCGGGCGCGTACTACCCTTCGACAGCGAGGCAGGTCTCGTCTGGGCACGATTGATGGCGGAAGGAACGGCGCAAGGACGGCCGCGAAGCGCCTTGGACATGATCATCGCATCGGTCGCTGAGGTCAACGACTGCACCATCGCCACCGGCAACGAGCAGCACTTCAAAGGATTACGCTTCATCAATCCGCTTCGCGAGCCCGAAGAAATGCGCCCATCGCGTTAATCCATCACGCGAGATATTAAGCGTTATTATTTGATAATAATGGGAAATTTTGGAGCGGGAAACGAGACTCGAACTCGCGACCTCAACCTTGGCAAGGTTGCGCTCTACCAACTGAGCTATTCCCGCATCCCGAGTGAGGGACGGCATTTTAAGTGTGGGCCCTGCGAAGTCAAGGCAAGGCGTCCTCCCCGGCGAGCGAAATTTGCGGCCGTCGAGCGGCTTGCGCCTGTCGGGCATCCCCGTGGAGCCTCCCGCAGGGGTCTCGAGCTGAGCGGCACATACCGTCGAAGTACCTAACGCAGATACTGCGGAAGCGACGGCATGAATGCGCCGCTGCGGATCAGCGTGTAACCGACCCATAGAGCGGCCAACGTATAGGCGAGGCGGGGCGCCCATTCCGCGACCAGATCGTCGAATCGATCGATCGCCGCTGTCTCGGCCTCGGAGTATCGAAAGAGCATCTGCGGCAAGGCGCCGCTCGCCTCGCCGGTCACAATCAGCGCGCACGCGCGCGAGCGGCCTGGGAAGGACAACTCGGCCACCGCCTGCGCGAAGGATGCCCCCGCCTCGATCCGAGGCTTGATCCGTGAAAGTTGCCCTCTGAGTGTTTGGTTTCGAACCGTGCTCGAGGCCATGGGCAAGGCGTCCAGTATCGGCATTCCGGCCTCGAGCAGCATGGCCAGACTGTCAAAGAAGTCCCGAATATTACGCCGCACCTGAATCGCGCCAAACAGCGGCACGAGCGACAGGGCCCGACCCGGCGTATTTCGGGGCGCCGGCGCCGATTGCCGGCGCCGCGAAAGCTCGCCCAGCAGATACACGACTCCTCCCAGGGCGATCCAGGGGAGCAGGCGCTTCACCAGGTAGCCGCCCCAGGTCAAAGTACCGGTGACGAGATCCGGCAAGGGCCCCATGAGGATTGCGATGACGAAGATGACCCCCGGTCGCATCAAGCGAGACCTCAGCGCCTTCATGCGTGCCGCCCGTCGCGCGTACTGGTTTGATAGGAGGTGAAACGTTCGCGACGGGTTACCTGACGCCGCCGATGCACGCAATAGCGTTGCCTCCATGGGCGTGAACAGCCCACCTTTCAGTCCGGCGTCGGCAATGCCCAGCCTGATCCACTTGCGCGTCCCGGCCAGGCGCGGCCGCTCACGCGCCGGTAGATGCACCAAGCGGAGCGCGTTATCGAATGGAAGGCCCGCGTCTTCCATGATGGCCAGCTGGCTGAAGAGATCAGCCCTTACGTCGAGCCTCATAGGGGTCATGGAGCCGGCCGACCCAGCCATCCGCTTCTCCTCAGCGCCGCAGCTCCGGCCATGCCGCCCGCAGGTAAGCGATCATGGAGACCAGGGTCGCGGCGGCGGCGAGCTCCGTGAGCGCCACCCCCACGCGATAGACCGGCAGCCCGAAGAGCGGCACGCGGTAGAGCATCATCGACAGGCCGACGATCTGCAGCACCGTCTTCACCTTGCCGAGCTGCGAGACCGCGACCTTGCGCCGCTCGCCGATCTCGGCCATCCATTCCCGCAGCGCGGAGATCGTGATCTCACGGCCGATGATGACCACTGCCGTCAGGACGATGAGGAGCCGGGTGTCCTTGCTGACGAGGAGCACGAGCGCCACGGCCACGATCAGCTTGTCGGCCACCGGATCGAGGAAGGCGCCGAGGCGCGAGGTCTGCCCGAGGCGGCGGGCGAAGTAGCCGTCCAGCGAGTCCGTGATCCCCGCGGCCACGAAGAGCAGCCCCGCCGCCGGATCGGACCAGTGGTAGGGCATGAAGAAGAGCACGATGATGAGCGGAATGGCGGCGATGCGCAGCCAGGTCAGCGTGTTCGGTACGTTCCAGAGCATCGCGCGCTCAAGAGCCGGGGTGGAGGTGATCATAGAGGGTGCGCGCCAGCGCCGCTCCGATTCCGGCGACCTCGGTGAGATCCGCGATGCCCGCGCGCAGCACTCCCTGCAGGCCGCCAAAATGGGTGAGCAGCGCCCGGCGCTTGGCGGGACCCAGGCCGGGCACCGCCTCCAGCACCGACTCATTGTAGCGGCGGGCGCGCCGGCGCCGGTGCCCGGTGATCGCAAAGCGATGCGCTTCGTCGCGAATGCGCTGGACGAGCCTCGAGGCCGGCGAATGCGCCTCCGGCACCCGCGGGGCGGCCGCGCCGTACACGAACAGCCGCTCCTGGCCCGGCCGGCGGTCCGGCCCCTTGGCGACGCCGACCAGGGTGACGTCCTCGAAGCCGAGCTCCGCCAGCACCGCGTGCACCGCCGCGATCTGGCCGAGGCCGCCGTCGATCAGCAGCAGGTCGGGCGCCGGGATCTCTCCTTCGCGCACCCGCGTGTAGCGCCGCTCGAGCGCCTGCCGCAGCGCGCCATAGTCATCGCCCGGCGTCACGCCGGCGATGTTGAATCGCCGATACTCCTTCTTCAGCGGCCCCTCCGGACCGAAGACCACGCAGGAGGCCACGGTGCCCTCCCCGCCCGTGTGGCTGATGTCGAAGCACTCGATCCGCTGCGGCGCCTCGGGCAACTCGAGCTCCGCCGCGAGCGCCGCCAGCATCTCGTCCAGCCCCTGCTTCTGCGCCAGCCGCATCCGCAGCGACTGCGCCGCATTCTCGAGTCCCAGCTCCGCCCAGCGGGCGCCGAGGCCGCGCGATGGACAGCGCACGCGCACGACATGCGACGCCCGCGCCGTCAGCGCCTGACTCAACGAGTCGGTGTCCTCCAGCCTCTGCCCGACCAGCACTTCCGGCGGCGCCTCCTGCGAAGCGTAGTACTGCATCACGAACGAGGAGAGCGCCTCTTCCGGCTCGGCGAGCGCCGCCCGCGGAAAGTAACTGCTGGTGCCGAGGTTGCGGCCGCCGCGCACCAGCATCACACTTATCGCGTACTCGCCGGGCTCTCCAACGATTGCGAACACGTCTACGTCGCGCTCTCCTTCCGCGGTGACGATCTGCTGCGCCTGGATATGCTTCAGTGCGGCGAGCTGATCGCGTATCTGCGCTGCCCGCTCGAACTCCAGCCGAGCTGCCGCCTCCTCCATACGCGCCTGCAGCGTTGCATTCACCTCATCGCTGCGGCCCTCGAGCACCTTGACGGCAGACTCGATGTCCTGCGCGTACGTCTCGCGCGTGATGAGCCCCACGCACGGTGCCGAGCAGCGCCCTATCTGGTGCTGCAAACAGGGGCGGCTGCGGTTCGCAAAGAAGCTGTCGCGGCAGTTGCGGATCCGGAAGAGCTTCTGCAGCTGGTTGAGCGTATCGCGCACGGCCCAGGCGCTCGGGAAGGGTCCGAAATACCGTCCGGGAGCGCTGCGCGAGCCGCGATAGAAGGCGAGCCGCGGAAACTCGTGATCCACACTGAGCTGCACGTAGGGGAAGCTCTTGTCGTCCCGCAGCACGACATTGAAGCGCGGCTTGTGCGCCTTGATGAGGTTGTACTCGAGGAGCAGCGCCTCGGTCTCCGAGTTGGTGACCGTGACCTCGATGTCGGCGATCTGCTGCACGAGCGCCTGCACCTTCGGGTTGACGTTGCTCGCCGCAAAGTAAGTGCCCACCCGGTCCTTGAGGCTTCTCGCCTTGCCGACGTAGAGCAGCTCGCGCCCGGCATTGAACATGCGATAGACGCCGGGCCGGCGCGGCAGCGCGGCGGTGAAGGCCTTGGGGTCGAATTCAGTCGTGCTCATCTGCCGCTGGGGCGCCGCCGCGCCTTCCGATTCAGGGGTCAGCGGATGCCGGCCAGCTCGGCGGCGCGCCTGACGACCTTCCTGAACATCGGCTCGGTGAGCACCCCGGTCGAGGTGTTGTAGCGGCTGCAATGATACGAGTCGACGAGGTACCGCGTCTCGTCCAGCCGGTGCTCGCGCCCGTGGCCGAAAGGAAACGCGCTGCGCTTGAGCCCGCTGGCCATGAGGAAGGCATCGTGCCCCACCCGGCCGAGCGCCAGATACACCCGGACGCGCTTGAGGCCGGCGAGCTCTGCCTTCAGGTACGCGTTGCAGCACCGGATCTCGTCCGGCAGCGGCTTATTGCCCGGCGGAACGCATTTGACGGAATTGATGATGCGCGCGTACTCGAGCTCGAGCCCGTCGTCCGCCGAGACGGACTCCGCCCGGGTGGCGAGCCCTGCCTCGTAGAGGGTCTTGTAGAGCAGCTCCCCCGCGTAATCGCCGGTGAACGGCCGCCCGGTCCGGTTCGCCCCGTGCAGTCCCGGGGCGAGGCCGATGAAGACGATGCGCGGGTCCGCGGCGCCGAACGACGGTACCGGCCGGGCCCAATAGTCCGGATAGCTCGCATGCGCCGCGGCGAGGAACTGCGCGAGGCGCGGGCAGCGCGTGCAGCCGGGATCGTATGCCTCGCTGCGCGCGACCCGCAGCACCGGCCGCCGTCCCCCGTTCGTCCGCGACTGCTTGATGCTCAGTCGTCCATGTGGCGAATGATCGCCGTCGCGAAGCCGGAGCAGCTCATGAGCGTCGCGCCCGGGATGAGGCGCTGCAGGTCTTCCTCGACGCTCTTGCGCGCGGCGAGCTCGCGCTTCGGGGCCTTGATGGCCTCGCGCAGCCGCGCGAGGTCATACGTGAGCTCCTTGTGGGCGATCGTGTTGGTGACACCCTTGATGATGAGGTCGGCGGCTTCCTGCCAACCGAGATAGCGCAGCATCATCTCCGCGGAGAGGATCAGCGAGCCCGGGTTGACCCGGTCCTTGCCCGCGAACCCCGGTGCCGTGCCATGCGTCGCCTCGAACACGGCCAGCCCCTCGCCGATGTTGCCTCCCGGCGCGATGCCGATGCCGCCCACCTGCGCGGCGAGCGCGTCGGATACGTAATCGCCGTTGAGATTGAGCGTCGCGATGACGTCGTACTCCTCCGGCCGCAACAGCACCTGCTGCAGGAAGTTGTCCGCGATCACGTCCTTGACGATGATCTCGTGGCCGGTGAGCGGGTTCGGAAACTTGAGCCACGGGCCGCCGTCGATCTCCCTGGCGCCGAACTCCTCCTTGGCGAGCTGGTAGCCCCAGTTGCGGAACGCCCCCTCCGTGAACTTCATGATGTTGCCCTTGTGCACCAGGGTCACCGAGACGCGATCGTTGTCGATGGCGTACTGGATGGCCTTGCGGATCAGGCGCTGGCTGCCCTCCTTCGAAACCGGCTTGATGCCGATCGCGGAGCTCGAGGGGAAGCGGATGCCCGTCACCCCGAATTCCTTGTGCAGGTAGGCGATGAGCTTGTGCACCTCGGCCGAGCCCGCCGGCCATTCGATGCCGGCATAGATGTCCTCCGTGTTCTCGCGGAAGATCACCATGTCGGTGAGGCTCGCGTCCTGCATGGGGCTCACGACGCCGGGGAAATAGCGGATCGGGCGCACGCAGGCGTAGAGGTCGAGGCTCTGCCGCATCGCCACGTTGAGGGAGCGGATGCCGCCGCCCACCGGCGTGCCGAGCGGCCCCTTGATCGAGACCACGAATTCCCGCAGCGCCTGCAGCGTCTCGTCGGGAAACCACTGCCCGTAGCGCGCATTGGCCTTCTCGCCGGAGTAGACCTCCATCCAGCTGATGCGGCGCTTGCGCCCGTAGGCCTTCTCGACCGCGGCGTTCACGACCCGCAGCATCGCGGGCGTGACGTCGATGCCGATCCCGTCCCCCTCGATGTAGGGAATGATCGGGTTGTCGGGAACGGTCAGGCTGCTATCGGGATTGACGGTGATCCTGCGTCCCTCGGGAGGGACGACGACGTGCTCGTATTGCATGGGCAGATTCTGCGACTAACTGTTGCGGCGGTTTCGGCTGCGCTCGGCGATCAGCATGGCGAGCTCCAACGCCTGCTCGTGATTCAGGCGCGGATCGACCGTGGAGCGGTATGCCCTGGCCAGGTCCGCGTCCGTGAGGCCGCGCGCCCCGCCGGTGCACTCGGTGACGTCCTCGCCGGTCAACTCGATGTGCACGCCGCCGAGGTGCGAGCCCATCTCCGCGTGAATGCGGAAAGCGATCTCGAGCTCCTGCAGGATGTTCTCGAAGCGGCGGGTCTTCAGGCCGCCGGTGCTGGTCTCGGTGTTGCCGTGCATGGGATCGCAGACCCAGAGCACGCTCTGCCCGGTCTGCTTCACGGCCTCGATGGCCTTCGGCAGCGCCGCGGCGATGTCCTTCGCGCCGAAACGGTGGATCAGGGTGAGCCGTCCCGGCTGGTTTTGCGGGTTGAGCGTCGTGACCAGGCCCTGCAGCCAGGCGGCATCCATCGCCGTGCCGACCTTGACGCCGAGGGGGTTGGAAATCCCGCGAAAGTACTCCACGTGCGCCCCGTCGAGCTTCGCGGTGCGCATGCCGATCCACGGCATGTGCGTCGAGAGGTTGTACCAGCGGTTCTGCCGTGGGATGAAGCGCGTCTGCGACTGCTCGTAGAGCAGGTGCAGCCCTTCGTGGCTCGCATAGAAGTCGACCAGCGTCGCCTCGTGGACGGCCGTGCCGCTCATGCCCTCGAAGAAATCGAGCGCATCGCCGATCGACTGGATGATGCGCTGGTAGGCGTCCTTGAGCGGCGCGTGCTTGATGAACCCCAGGTCCCAGTACTCCGGGTGATGCAGGTCGGCGAAGCCGCCATCGACCAGCGCGCGCACGAAATTGAGGGTGAGCGCCGCCCGCTCGTACCCGCGCAGCAGCAGGTCCGGGTCGGCCGCCCGCGCCGCGGCCGTGAATTCCGGGCGGTTGACCAGATCGCCCCG
>JASHVV010000208.1 GCA_030044385.1 Gammaproteobacteria bacterium | reverse complement strand
CACGGCGGGGATTTCGAGCGGCTGAAGCAGAGCTTCGTCCAGTTCGTGCACAACCTGCCGTTCTACGGCCTCGCGGTGGTGTGTCTCGACGATGAGCACGTGCGCGGCATCCTGGATCGCCTCGGCAGGCCGGTCCTGACATACGGCCTCGATCCGGCGGCGGGCTTTCGGGCCGTCGAGGTCGCGCGGCTGGGGCTGCGGACGAGGATCCGGGTCGCGCGCCCGGGCGGCGCCCCGCTCGAAGTCACGGTGAACCTGCCGGGCGCCCACAATGTGCTGAACTCGCTGGCCGCGATCGCGGTGGCCACGGAGCTCGGCATCGACGATGCGGCCATCGGGCGCGCGCTCGCGGGCTTTCAGGGCATCGACCGCCGGATGCAGCACGTCGCCGACATCGACACCGCGGCCGGGTCCGTCACGGTGATCGACGACTATGGCCATCATCCGACCGAGGTGGCCGCGACCCTGGAGGCGCTGCGCCAGGGCTACGCGGGCCGGCGGATCGTGCTCGCCTTCCAGCCGCACCGCTATACGCGCACTCACGATCTGATCGACGACTTCGGCAAGGTGTTGTCGACGGCGGACGTGCTCCTCGTCACCGAGGTCTATGCCGCGGGCGAGGCCCCGATTGCCGGCGCGGACGGGCGGGCGATCTGCCGCGCGGTGCGCGGCCGCGGGCAGGTGGAGCCGCTCTTCCTCGAGCGGGTCGAGGAGCTGGCGGAATCGCTCAAGGACGTGATCCGCGACGGCGATGTGATCGTGACCATGGGCGCCGGCAACATCAGCGCGGTGGCGCACAGGCTGCAGGAGCGCTTCGCGGCGCTGCTGCCGCCGGGAAGGAGCGCCTGATGGTCGCCGTGGCGAAGGAATTCGCGCCGCGCATCAAGCGCAACGAGCCGATGAGCCGCCATACGTCCTGGCACGTGGGCGGGCCCGCGGAGATCTACTTCACGCCGCGGGACCGGGCCGACCTCGCGGCCTTCCTGCGCAGCGTGCCGGCCGATGTGCCGGTGTGCTGGGTCGGGCTGGGGAGCAACCTCCTGGTGCGCGACGGCGGCATCGAGGGAGTCGTCATCGGCACGCGCGGCACGTTCGATCGGCTGGAGCGCGTCAGTCACCAGACGGTCTACGGGGAAGCGGGTGTCGCCTGCGCGCGCATTGCGAGGCAGTGCGTCAAATGGGGCCTCGGCCCCGCGGAGTTCTTCGCCGGCATCCCGGGCACTCTGGGCGGTGCGCTCGCGATGAACGCCGGCGCCTTCGGCGGCGAGACCTGGCGACACATCGTCGAGGTGGAGACGATCGACCGCGGCGGCCGCGAGCACAGCCGGCCCGCGAGCGAGTACCGGGTGGGCTACCGGAACGTCGAGCCGCCGGTCGCGGAGGAGTGGTTCCTGGCGGCGCGACTCAGGTTCGAAGCGCGCCCCGCCGAGCATCGCGGCGAGATCGACGCGCTGCTGGAGCGGCGCAAGGCGACGCAACCGATCGGCGAATGGAGCTGCGGCTCGGTGTTCACCAATCCGCCGGGCGATCACGCCGCGCGCCTCATCGAGGCCGCGGGACTGAAGGGCCTGGCTGTCGGCGACGCGTCGGTGTCGACGAAGCATGCCAACTTCATCATCAATCACGGCGCGGCCACGGCCGCCGACGTCGAGAGTCTGATCGGGCGCGTGCAGGACGAAGTGCAGCGCGCGCACGGCGTGCGCCTGCATCCCGAGGTGCGCATCGTGGGGAGGCACTGATGCGGCTCGCCTACGATCCGCGGCGCGCACGCCGCGCCGATGAGCCGCGGGAGTTCGGCCGCGTGGCCGTGCTGCTCGGCGGCGATTCGAGCGAGCGGGAGATCTCGCTCCTCTCCGGCAATGCCGTCCTCGCGGCCCTCGGCCGCCGCGGCGTCGAAGCGGAAGCCTTCGATCCGCGGGAGCGCCCGCTGCGCGAGCTCCTCGAGCGGCGTTTCGACCGGGTGTGGATCGCGCTGCACGGTCCGGGCGGCGAGGACGGGACCGTCCAGGGCGCGCTCGAATATCTCGGGATTCCCTACACGGGCAGCGGCGTGGCGGGCTCGGCCATCGGGATGGACAAGCTGCGCACCAAGCGCCTGGCGCAGGCCATCGGCGTGCCGTCGCCCGATGCGATGGAGCTGCGGGGCCCGCAGGACTTCGAGCTGGCGCTCGAGCGCATCCGCGTGCCCCTCATCGTCAAGCCCGCCACCCAGGGCTCGAGTGTCGGGATGACGAAAGTCGAGAGCGCGCAGGCGCTTCCCGCCGCCTACGCTGCGGCGGCCGCAGTCGATCGCAGCGTCTTCGCGGAGCAGTGGATCGCCGGCCGGGAGTACACGGTGGCGCTGTTGCAGGGCGAGGCGCTGCCGTCGATCCGCATCGAGACGCCGCGCGGCTTCTATGACTACGAGGCCAAGTACTTTCGCGACGACACGCGCTATCTCTGCCCCTCCGGCCTGTCGCAGCCGGCCGAGCGGCATCTGCGCAGCCTGGCGCTGGCGGCCTTCGAGGCCGCCGGCGGCGAGGGCTGGGGGCGGGCGGATTTCATGACGGATGCGGCCGGGCGGCCGCTGCTGCTCGAGATCAACACCGTCCCCGGCATGACCGGCCACAGCCTGGTGCCCATGGCGGCCCGGGCCGAGGGCATGGATTTCGACGAGCTCGCGTGGCGGGTGCTCGAGACGAGCTTCGTGCGGACACGGCGGGAGCACTGATCATGTGGAAGCGCACCCGCAACCGGATCAAGGCGCGCCAGGCCGCCGCGGCGCGGCCGCGGCTGCCGTGGCGGGTCGCCGCTCGCGCGCTCGCCACCGGCGGCGCCGTGGCTGCGACCGCGTGCGTCGTTTTCTGGGCGCTCAACCAGCCGATCCGCACCGTGCAGGTGACGGGGCGATTCCAACACGTGGCGCCGCAGGACATCGAGCGGGTCGTCGCCGGGCAGGCGCGCGACAAGGGCCTGCTCACGATCGATCTCGCGGCCTTGAGTCAGGCGATCCAGGCGCTTCCCTGGGTCGACGCCGTCAGCGTCGAGCGCGACTGGCCGCACGGACTCTCGGTGCGGGTGGTGGAGCAGGTCGCCGCAGCCCGCTGGGGCGCGGACGGGCTGGTCAACCGCAACGGGGTGCTCTTCGCCACCGGCGTCGGCCGCGACCCCGCGGGTCTCGCACGGCTGTCGGGGCCGGAGGGCGCCGAGGCCGAGGTGACCGGGCGCTACCTCGCCATGAGGCGGCGGCTCGAGCCGGCGGGGCTCACCGTCATTGCGCTGCGGCTCGATGCGCGGGGCGCGTGGCAGCTCGACCTCTCCAACGGCATCAGCGTGCGGCTCGGGCGGTCGCAGGTCGAGGAGCGCTTCGACAAGTTCATGAGCGCGGCGCTCGGCATCGTCGAGCAGCGCGCGGAGGACATTTCATACGTGGACATGCGGTACACAAACGGTTTTGCCATCGGGTGGAAGTCGGGTGCGAGTCATGCTTAAACGCTCTGACCGAAATCTCATCGTCGGCCTCGACATCGGCACCTCCAAGGTGGTCGCCCTGGTGGGCGAGGTCGGCGCCGACGGCGCCATCGAGGTGTTGGGTCTCGGCTCGCAGCCGTCGCGCGGCCTGAAGAAGGGCGTGGTCGTCAACATCGAGTCGACGGTGCAGTCGATCCAGCGCGCCGTGGAGGAGGCCGAGCTCATGGCCGGCTGCGAGATCCACTCGGTGTTCGCCGGCATCGCCGGCAGCCACGTGCGGAGCCT
>JASHVV010000026.1 GCA_030044385.1 Gammaproteobacteria bacterium | reverse complement strand
GCCGCCGGCTCCGCTGCGCGTGGTCGCCGCCACGGAGGAGGAGCTGCGGGCCCACCGGGAGATGTTGGCGCTCGTGGCCCAGTCGAGCGGCGGGCGCTGTCTCTGGCCCGCCGCCGGGGATGATGCGGCTCCCGCGGCGAATCACGCCTGAAAGTGGATCTGATGTTTCATCTTCGCAAGTGCCGCATCGGCATCGTGGGGCTGGGCTACGTCGGCTTGCCGCTCGCCGTGGAGTTCGGCAAGCATTTCGATACAGTCGGCTTCGACATCAAGCCGCACCGCATCGCGGAGCTCGCGAGCGGACGCGACAGCACGCTCGAAGTCTCGCGGGCGGAGCTCAAGGCCGCCGCGCGCCTCTCTTTCAGCTCGGAAGTCGACAGCCTGAAGCGCTGCCGCGTGCTCATCGTGACGGTGCCGACACCCATCGATGAGTACAAGCGGCCGGACCTCACGCCGCTCGTCAAGGCGAGCGAGACGGTGGGCAAGGCCCTGACCAAGGGCACAGTGGTCGTCTACGAGTCGACCGTGTACCCGGGTTGCACCGAAGAGGTGTGCGTCCCGATCCTCGAGCGGGAGTCGGGCCTGAAGCTCAACCGCGACTTCTTCGTGGGCTACAGCCCGGAGCGGATCAACCCGGGCGACAAGGAGCACCGGCTGCCCACCATCAGGAAGGTGACGTCGGGCTCGACGCCCGAGGCCGCGGAGTTCATCGACAAGCTCTACGGCACGATCGTGACCGCCGGCACGCACAAGGCCTCCAGCATCAAGGTCGCCGAGGCCGCCAAGGTGATCGAGAATACCCAGCGCGACGTCAACATCGCCCTCATCAACGAGCTGGCGCTGATCTTCAGCCGGCTGGGGATCGATACCGAGGAGGTCTTGAACGCCGCCGGCACGAAGTGGAACTTCCTGCCGTTCAGGCCGGGGCTGGTCGGCGGCCACTGCATCGGCGTGGACCCTTACTACCTCACCCACAAGGCGCAGTCGATCGGCTATCACCCGGAGATGATCCTCGCGGGGCGGCGGCTCAACGACAACATGAGCCTCTATGTCGCCGGCGAGATCATCAAGCTGATGACCGACAAGCGGATTCACGTCAAGGGCGCGCGCATCCTGGTGCTCGGGGTGACCTTCAAGGAGAACTGTCCCGACATCCGCAACTCCAAGGTCGTCGACGTGGTGCGGGAGCTCGCCAAGTACGGCGCGGAGGTCGAGATCTACGATCCCTGGGCCGACGGCCGGGAGTGCCGCCACGAGTACGGTCTGCGGCCGATCCGCTCGCTCACTCCCAAGCGCTACGATGCCGCCGTGGTGGCCGTGGCGCATCGGGAGTTCCGCGACATGGGGGCGGAGGGCGTGCGGCGCCTCTGCAAGAAGCAGCACGTTCTCTACGACATCAAGCACGTCTTCCGTGCCGCGGAAGCGGACGGCCGGCTGTGAAGATCCTGGTGACCGGCGCGGCCGGGTTCATCGGCTATCACACGACGCTCAATCTGCTGGCGCGCGGGCACGAGGTCGTCGGGCTCGACAATCTCAACGACTACTATGACGTCAGCCTCAAGAACGCGCGCCTCGAGCGTCTGCAGCCGAAGGCGGGGTTCGGCTTCGTCAAGCTCGATCTCGCCGACGACGCCGGGATGAAGGAGCTTTTCGCGCGCGAGAAATTCCAGCGCGTCGTGCACCTGGCCGCCCAGGCCGGGGTGCGCTACTCGCTGCAGAACCCCCACAGTTATGTCCACAGCAACGTCACCGGCACGCTCAACGTGCTCGAGGGTTGCCGGCACAACGGTGTGGAGCATCTGGTGTATGCGTCCACGAGCTCCGTCTACGGCGCCAACACCGACATGCCGTTCTCGCCGCACCGGATCGCCGATCACCCGCTGACGATCTATGCCGCCACGAAGCGCTCGAACGAGCTCATGGCGCACAGCTACTCGTCGCTCTTTAAGCTGCCGACGACCGGGCTGCGGTTCTTCACGGTGTATGGACCCTGGGGGCGCCCGGACATGGCGCTCTTCATGTTCACGCGCAACATCCTCGAGGGCCGCCCGATCGATGTCTTCAACAACGGGCATCACCGGCGGGACTTCACGTACGTGGAGGACATCGCCGAGGGCGTCGCGCGCGTCTGCGAGCGGCCGGCACAGCCGTCGCCGGCGTGGGACAGTAATGCTCCCGATCCGGCCTCGAGCCGTGCGCCGTTTCGCCTCTACAACATCGGCAATCACCAGCCGGTGGAGCTCATGCGCTACATCGAGGTGATCGAGGACTGTCTCGGCCGCAAGGCCCAGAAGAATCTCCTGCCGCTGCAGCTCGGGGACGTGCCGGAGACCTTCGCCGACATCGAGGACCTGGCGCGGGACGTGGGCTACCGCCCGGCGACCCCGATCGAGGTCGGCGTGCGGCGGTTCGTGGACTGGTTCTGCGAGTATTACGGGTACAAAAAGTCCTGATCCCCCGGGGCAGGTACAATGCGGCCCTTTATTGCCGCAGGTATGCCCGTGACCCGACAGCCCCCGCCCGCCATGAAGGTCCCGCTGCTGGATCTGACCCAGCAGTACGAGAAGATTGCCGCCGAGGTGCAGGCTGCGATCGGCCGGGTGTGCTCCAGCCAGCAGTTCATCCTGGGCCCGCAGGTACGCGAGCTCGAGCTGCGCATGGCGCGCTACACCGGCTGCGAGCATGGCATCGGGGTCTCTTCGGGCACGG
>JASHVV010000207.1 GCA_030044385.1 Gammaproteobacteria bacterium | reverse complement strand
GGGATCCCCTGGGTCTCGCCTTCTGGCCCAACGCCAAGGGCCGCGACGGCTGCCGCACGCCGATCCCCTGGCGCGACGCCGAGCAGGGCGGATTCACCGACGGCGCGCCCTGGCTGCCGCTGAGCGCCAGCCACCGGCCTCTCAGCGTGGACCGCCAGGAAGACCGGCCTGACTCGGCGCTGAACGCCTTCCGCCGGCTGCTGCGCTGGCGCAAACGGCATCCGGCGCTCGTGTGCGGCGACATACGCTTCCTGGATACGCCGCCGCCGGTACTGGCGTGGGTCCGCAGCTTCCGGGAGGCCTCGATACTGGCGATGTTCAACCTGAGCGGCGAGGAAGTCGCCGTGCCGCTGCCGGCGGCCGTGACTCGGGAGTTGATGGGGCACGGCTTGATTGCGGGCCACATCGACGGCGAGCGGGTGCGCCTGCCGGCGTATGGATCGCTGTTCGCCGGACTCGCCTGACAGCGGTGGAGGCTCACATGCGCACTCGATGGATCACGCGGCGGCTCCGGCTCACGGGTCCGGTCCTGTTGCTCGGCCTGGCCCTGACGGCGCTGACGATCGTGAGCCCGGCAGCCGCGGCGCCGGCCGCGAGCGAGCCCCCGCTGCCCCACGTATCCGTCGGCCGCATCGTGCGGCTCAGCCGTTTCCCCTCGCAGTACGTCGCGCCTCATGACATCGACGTCTGGCTCCCCCCGGGATACCCGAAGCAGGCGCCCTATGCGGTGCTCTACATGTTCGACGGGCAAAACCTGTTCGACACCCGCCACACCTGGAATAACCAGTCGTGGCTGGCCGCGGACACGGCCGCCCGCCTGATGGCGGCGGGCGTCACGCGTCCGTTCATCATCGTCGGCATCTGGAACGCGCAGCAGTTGCGCATGAGCGAGTACTACCCGCAGCAGCCGTGGGAGTCGCTCACGCCCGCGCAACGCCGCGCGCAGCTCGCCAGGCGGATCTGGGGCCAGCCGGTGCTGCCGGTGGCGCCGTTCTCGGACGCCTTCCTCGAGTTCGTGACCCAGGAGCTCAGGCCGGCCATCGACCATCGCTTTGCGGTGAGCCCGCGCCGCAGCGCAACGTTCGTGATGGGCTCGAGCATGGGCGGGCTCATGGCCTGGTATACGCTGGCCCGATATCCGCAATTGTTCGGCGGCGCGGCGTGTCTCTCGACCCATTGGCCGGGCGCGTCGCTCGCAGCCGAGCCCGCGCAGCTCAATCCTTCCCCGGACGCATTCGTGCGCTACATCCGCGCGCACTTCCCCTCCCCCGCACATCACCGCGTCTACTTCGACCACGGGACACGGACGCTGGATGCGCTATATGCGCCCACACAGTTGCGCGTCGATCGCATCCTGCGGGCCAAAGGCTGGACCGGCAGTCATTTCGAGAGCCTGGTATTTCCGGGCGCCGACCACAGCGAGCGCTCCTGGTCCGCCCGGCTGGCGATTCCGCTGGGATTCCTGCTGGCGCCGCCGACCCCGAGCGTGCACACGCCCCCCGCCAGCAGGCTGACACCCGCCAACACCAGCACGTCCGCCGGATGATCGTGAAAGAGCACGCGGACCAGCACCCCGAGGGCGGCGCTGGCCAGTAGCTGCGGCAGCACGATGAAGAAGTTGAAGATGCCCATGTAGACGCCCATCTTGTCCGCCGGCAGGCTGTCGCACAGCATCGTGTACGGCAGCGACAGGATCGACGCCCAGCCGAAGCCGACACCGACCATCGACAGCAGCAGCCAGTCCGGATTGCGCACGAAGGCGAACGACGCCACCCCCAGGGCGCACAGCGCCAGGTTCACCAGATGGCTCCAGCGCAGTCCCATGACCCGCACCATCCACGGGATCGCGACCGCGGCCAACACGGCGAAACCGTTGTAGGCGCCGAACAGCACGCCGACCCAGTTGGCGCCGGCGTTGTAGGCAGCCGACCGCGGATCGCCGTTCCCGAACTGCAGCGCCGCCACCACGGGAGTCGCGTAGATCCACATGGCGTACAGGGCAAACCAGGAGAAGAACTGCACCCATGCCAGGCGCCGCATCGGCACCGGCATGCCGTACAGGTCGGCCACCACCTGCCGCGCCATGCCGCGGCCGCCCGTGCAGCTCAACCACAGGAACGACACGCCGAAGAGCAGCAGGGTTCCGGCCAGCAGATACAGCTGCGCCGCCCAGCCGAGCCAGTAGATGGCCACGAGCCCCGGCAGGCCGAGGAGCACGAGCACCGAGCCCACCACCCACGCACGGGACGTATCGCCCGGCGGGCGCGGCGGCGCGCTGTCGCCGAACGCCCGCAGCGCGTCCGGCGGATATTCGCGGCTGCGCGCCACCGTCCACAGTACCGTTGCAAACAGCACCGCGCCGCCGGCGTAGAAGGCGATGCGAACGGACTCGGGGATACGCCCCGGGGCCGGCACATTGCCGATCCCGAGGCGGGTCAGCAGCCAGGGCAGCGTCGAGGCGACGACCGCCCCGACGCCGATGAAGAAGCTCTGCAGGGCGAAGCCCAGTGGGCGTTGGCGCTCGGGGAGCTGATCGCCGACGAAGGCGCGAAAAGGCTCCATGGAGACATTGATGGATCCGTCCATGATCCACAACACGCCGGCGGCGATCCAGAGCGTGGAGGCATTCGGCATCAGCAGAAGAGACAGCGACGCCAGCAATGCGCCACCGAGAAAGTAGGGGCGGCGGCGGCCCAGCCAGGTCCAGGTGTGATCCGAGAGGTATCCGATGACGGGCTGGACGATCAGCCCGGTGAGCGGCGCCGCCAGCCACAGCATCGGCAGCTGATTGATGTCGGCGCCCAGCGTCTGGAAGATGCGGCTGACATCGGCGGTCTGCAGCGCGAACCCGAACTGGATGCCGAGGAAACCGAAGCACATGTTCCAGATCTGCCGGAACGACAGCTCCGGCTTGCGGACCGGGCTCACGGGATCGGCCTCAAGCCCAGCCGGCATCGACGGTGATTTCCTGCGCCGTGCACACGGCGCTGTCGTCCGCCGCCAGAAACAGCGCGAACTGCGCGATGTGCTCGGGTTGAATGAGGCGCTTCAGATATTGATTGGAGAGAATGATCTCTTGCTTCCGGGGCGTCACCCAGAGGCGCAATTGGCGCTCCGTCATGACACAACCCGGGCTCAGCGTATTCACGCGGATACCGTGCACGCCGAGCTCGCGCGCGAGGCTGCGCGAAAGCCCGTGGACGGCGGCCTTCGCCGTGGCGTAGATGGACAGATCCGGGGTGCCGATGCGCCAGCAGATGGAGCCGAAGTTGATGATGGAGCCGCCGCCGAGCTCGCGCATCTGCGGCACGACCGCCTGGGCGGCGAAGAACATGGGACGAAGATTGATGGCGATGCGCTCGTCCCACAGCGCGGGCGTGACCTCCTCCAGGCGATGGCGGTCGTCATTGGCGGCGTTGTTGAGCAGGACGGCGATGTTGCCCAGCCGTTCCCTCGCGGTGTCGATGCTGGCCTTGAGGGCCTCGACGTCGCGCAGGTCGCAGGCGAGGAACAGCGGCTCGACACCCACGTCCTGGCGGATCTCGTCGACGAGCCGCCGGCTGGCGTCGCGGGCGATGTCCACGAAGGCGACATTCGCTTTCTGCCGGGCGAAAGCCCGGGTCAGGCTGGCGCCGATTCCGGAGCCGCCGCCGGTGATGAATACCGTGCGCCCGGCGAGGCTCGGATAAACCGCAGACTGCAAATGTGATTCCAACGCTCGAGCCCCCGATGAAAACGCGCCGCTGAAGCCTACCTAGAATGCAATCAGGGACTTGGATGAATACGTTTGCAAGGGCCATCCTGGCCCTTGGCCCTGCGGGCCCGACGCGATGCGTCGTCCAAAATCGCTCCCGATGCTCAGCCGCGTGGCGGGCGGCTCGCGGCGACGCTCGAGTGCCGGACGACGAGGCGCGTGGGCAGCCGGATGCTGGACGCGGGCTTGCCCTCGATCTGATCGATCAGGGCGTCGACCAGCAACCTGCCGGCGCGGCGGATGTCCTGCGCCACGGTGGTCAGTGAGGGACTGACGTTGCTGGCCATATGGATGTCGTCGAAGCCCACGACGGCAACCTCATCCGGCACCGAGACGCCCTGGTCGATCAGCGCACGCATGGCCCCGATCGCGATCAGGTCGCTCACGCCGAACACCGCGTCGAATGCAACACCACGATCCCGCAGCGCGTGCACGGCATCGTGGCCGCACTGCTCGCTGGTGACCGCGTCCACCTGCAACGCCGGGTCGACAGCAATCCCCGCGGCGGAGAGCGCCACCTCGTAGCCCTGATAGCGGCCGAGGACCTCCGGCGAGTATCCGGAAGTATTGCCGAGGAAGGCGATGCGTCGCCGGCCCTGCGCCAGCAGGTGCTCGGTGAGCATGCGCCCGCCCTGCCGGTCGTCACTGCCGATGGACACGCCCGGCTGATCGTCCGCGACGGCCCCCCAGCGCACGAAGTGCGTGCCCGACTGCAGCAACGCGTCCAACTTGCCGCGATAGGCCGTGTAATCGCCATAGCCGAGCAGGATCAGCCCGTCGGCCTTGCGGCTCTCGGCGTACTCCGCGTGCCAGTCGTGCGTCATCTGCTGGAACGAGATCAAAAGATCGTAGCCGCGCTCCGAGCAGGTGCGCGTGATCCAGCTCTGCATGGACAGGAAGAAGGGGTTGATGTTGGACTCATCGGCGGTCGGATCCTCGAAGAAGAGCAGCGCCAGAGTGTGAGTCTGCCGGGTGCGCAGGTTCGAGGCGTTCTTGTCGACCGTATAGTTGAGCTGCCGCGCGATCTCCAGAATGCGGTCCCGCGTCTTTTCGTTGACCGCCGGGCTGCCGCGCAGCGCGCGTGACACGGTCGCCTGCGACACCCCGGCAAGGTCCGCAATATCGAGCGACGTGGACTTCTCGCGATTGGCCATCCGCACGCGAGTGTAAGCGAACCCCGCCCCGCGCACATCCCCTCCCCTCTGGCGCGCCTGCCTCCCCCGCTCGAAAGCACACCACCAAGCGGCCCAGGGCCGTTCCCTGGGCCGCGAGACGAATCCCAGTCACCGGGCTGGCCGCGCAAAGCGGCAGGATGCCGCTCTTTGCGCCAATCAACTGATATGGCCCGCTCTTGTCAAGCTGGGCGCGAACAGTCCTCGCAATCTTGCGCATGGTCGGGGATCTCCTGGCTATAGGATCGCACCGGATGGGGAACGCGACGCACGGCAGCTTCAAGCGACGATGGATCACACTGATATCCGCGGGTTGATTACCGCATTGCATCGGTCCGTCGCGGGGCTGCCTCGCTCTAAGGTCGGAGATCATCCCGTAGGATGCCCACATAGTCGATTCCGAGGGTTCCCCTCACCGTGTGCCGCGCATCGCGTTGCCGATCCGGTGTGTGCCGATTACCTCACGGTTGTGCCCTCCGGTCGCATTTGAGCAGTCGGTATTCAAGCGCCCACGTTTACCTGCTGGCCGATGCTCCAAAGAAAGCCTGCAAGCTCCCGAGCGATCGCCACACAGATCTTGTTGTGCTGTAGCCCTCGGGCGGTGAGTTGCCGGTAACGACGATTGAGCCGCAGCTGCGCCCGCCAGGCGATCGCGCGTACGGTCGAGGGCTGTCTTTCTTGGCGTTTTTGCAGCGGTCCAGTGATGCGTGGCGGGAAGCGGTAATTCCAGGCCGCCTCGATCAGCACCCGGCGCGCATGGGTGTTGCCGGTCTTGGTAATGCCTCCGAGTCGACGCTTCTCGCCACTGGTGTGCTCGGAGGGGACCAATCCCAGGTAGCCCATCAGCTCGCGCGGATGTGCAAAGCGCCTCAGTTCCCCGAGCTCGGCTACCAGAGTCATGGCAACCACTTGATCCACTCCGCGCAGCGTCATCAGCGCCTGAACCAGGGGACGCATCCTCCAGTGCTCGAGCTCCTGTGCCAGTGCTGCGCTCAAGCGCTCAACGCGTGCCTGCCCCTCCGAGACCGTCTGCCGATACTCCACGAAGGCGATGTCCTGGGCGTGATGGGAAAAAGACAGTGTGGCCAGGTATCGCTCGTGAGCCGCCGTCCAAGAGGTTTTGCCCGTGTAGCGGCGACCGTGACGCAGAAGCAGGGCCTTCAGTTGCTGGCGGGCCTTCAGACGGGCACGTACGGCATCGATGCGGGTGCGGCTCAAGTCCCGGATCGCTTCGTCGCGCTCATCCGGTACAGCAACAAAGCGCAGCTCTGCGGCGCGAGAAAGGCTTGCAAGGGTGAGTGCATCGCGTCGGTCCGTCTTCACCCGATCGCCCGGCCGCCGCGGTATCTTCGAGGGCGCCACTACCTCGCAGCGGTAGCCGCTGGCCCGCAGCTCCCGGGCGAGCGCAAATCCGCAGGGCCCCGCCTCATACACAATCAACAACTGAGCCGGATTGCCCAGCTTAGCCAAAGCCTTACTCAGCTCGGCGAACTTCGGACCTACCGTGCCCACGAAGCGCGCTGCAGCGCGCCCCGCCTCTGCAACGCCGATGGCCGTGGACTCGGCGTGCGCATCCAGCCCGATAAAGGCCGTGATAGTCTCGTGCATGGTCTGCCTCCTGTGCTCGGTGTAGATGACGCCTTCGCGGCGCTCTACATGTGGCTCGGCGCGCGAAAGCGCGCAACCCACGGTACTGCGGGAGGCAGACCTCTTAGAAAGAACCTGAGTAGCCCGCCCTTTCACGGCGGGCCATGATGCCTAAGG
>JASHVV010000206.1 GCA_030044385.1 Gammaproteobacteria bacterium | reverse complement strand
CGGTTTCACCAACCCGGCCGCGGGGACGTGATCCTCAATCCATTCGACCGGCGCTCCTCGAGGTGGGACCCTTTCACCGAGGTCCGCGAGCCCTATGACGCCGAGCAGCTCGCGAGCAGCCTGATCCCCTCGACGGAGGATGCGTCCGGACGGGAATGGTGCGGGTATGCGCGCACCTTTCTCGCCGCGGTGGTGCGCCGCTGTCATGAGATCGGCCGTCACGATGCCGCCGAGTTATGGCGACTGATCGCGATGGCGCCGAGCGCGGAGCTGCGGCCGCTCGTCGCCGGCACTCCCGCGCAGCCCTTTCTCGAGCCGGAGAACGCGCGCATGTTCGGATCCATCCGCTCGGTCGCGGGCTCGGCCGCCGCCGCCCTCGAGCACGTTCAGGCGCAGCGCGCGCCGGCCTTCTCCGTGCGCGACTGGACCGAGCATGGCCGAGGCGTCCTGTTTCTTCCCTACCAGGCGAGTCAGATTGCCGCGCTTCGCACCATCATCGCGACCTGGGTGCGGCTCGCGATCTTCGAGGCCATGTGCCACGAGGGCGAGCGGCCGCTGTGGCTCGTCGTCGATGAGCTCGATGCCCTGGGGGCCATCGACGGTCTGAAGGACGCCCTGGCGCGGCTGCGAAAATTCGGCGGGCGCTGCGTGCTGGGATTCCAGTCCGTCGCCCAGGTGTCGAGCACCTATGGCGCGGGGGAAGCGCAAACTCTGGTGGAGAACTGCGGCAACACGCTGGTCCTGCGCTGCTCCGCGAGCGAGCACGGCGGGACGTCGCAGTTCGCCTCGAGATTGATCGGCGAGCGGGAGGTGGCGCGCCGGAGCACCGCGCGCGGCCGCGATGGCGGCGGATTCCTCGGCGGGTCCGGTTGGCGCCGGTCCACCAACATCAGTGAGCAGCGCGTCACGGAGGCGGCGGTGCTGGCGTCGGAGCTGGAGCAGCTCCCGGATCTCACCGGGTATTTGAAGACGGCCTCATCCGCAGCGTGGCTGCGAGTGCGCTTGCGGCGCGAGTGTCATTGAAGGGATGGCCCGCTCATGGCGATCTTTCATCTCGAGAACAAACCGGTCACGCGCAGCACGGGGCGAAGCGCGACCAGCGCTGCCGCCTATCGGGCGGGCGAGAGCATCCGGGACGAGCGCACCGGCGAGCTCCACAACCACGGCAAGCGTCAGGACGTTCTCCACAAGGACATCATCCTGCCGACGAAGCTCGATCGGCCGGATGCCGGCATGGAGTGGGCTCGCGACCGGGCGAGCCTGTGGAACGCCGCGGAGAAGGCCGAAAAGCAGAGCAACTCCCGGGTGGCGCGCGAGTACCTGGCGGCTCTACCCGCCGAGCTGTCTCCCGAGCAGCGCATCGCTCTCGCCCGGACGTTCTCCCGGGAGATCGCCGACCGTTACAACGTCGCCGTGGATCTCGCCATCCACGAGCCGCGGCCGGACGGCGATCCGCGCAACTTCCACGCGCACCTGCTGGCGACGACCCGGGAAGTGACTCCGGAGGGCCTCGGTGCGAAGACCGGAGTCGACATGAGGGGAGAAGTGCGCAGCGAGCGGGGCCTCCCTCCCTCGCGGCAGGAGTTCGTGACGCTCCGAGCCCGCTGGGCGGAGCTGGCCAACGAGGCCTTGCGTGAGGCCAACGTCGAAGCGCGCATCGATCACCGCAGCCTCGCGGCGCAGGGCATCGACCGTGAGCCGACACCCCGCCTCCCACGGGCCGCCATCGCTGCCGAGAGGCGCGGCGAGCGGAGCGAGGTGGCCGAGCGCATCCGCGAGCGGCATCGGCAGCGAGTCGCCGCGCGACAGGAGAAGGCGGCGGGTCGGAGCGACATGGAGGCCCGGCGACGGCAGGCGGTTCAGGACTGGCTCGAGTATCGCGCGGGCCGCGAGCGCTCGGGGCATGCGCCGGAAGGCGAGCACTCGCCGCCGCTCTCCATGGACGAGATTCGCCGGCGGGCCGTCGAGGCATGGCGGCGCCTGCGGGCAAGGGAGGCGGAAAGTCAGCCTTCCCCGGCGAGCCGGCGGGAGCGGGATGCGGGACGCGATCGAGGTGAGGCCGAGCCGGCACGCGATGCGCCGGGACTCGGCGACGACCTTTCCGGATGAGGCGTGCTTTGCGGCGCTGCCGTTTGCTTCATGCTTTGCGTATTCGCCGGCTGGGAGCGGACCGGTTTGCGAGCAGGGCAGACTGTTGCGCGCAGGCTTGAAGGCCGCGGACGAGACCTGGTTGCCGCGTCTGATCGCCCGGGTTTGGCTGGAGGCGGCAGGCCACGGGCACTTCGCCTCGAGCCTGGACGGCGTCATCCTGGTCCCCGTCCCCGGCAGCTCTCCCGTGCAGGGGATGCCCTGGGTGGCAGAGCGCCTGGCCTGGTGTCTGAAAGAGGTCGGGCTCGCGGCGGCAGTCTGGCCGGTCCTGCGGCGCAGGCATGCCGTCAGAAAGTCCGCCTTTGCGCCCGCGGGCGAGCGCCCGTCGGTCCTCGAGCATTACGCCTCCTTCGCGATCGAGCGCGCACACTTCGATCGGTGTCCCGCGCGGTTGACGCTCGTTGACGACGTGATCACCCGCGGCCGGACCCTGCTCGCCGCGGCCGGAAGATTACGCCAGGCATTCCCGGGTGCGCAGATCCGCGCATTCGCGCTCCTGCGCACCCTGGCGCGGGACGAGAAGCTCTGCTGCCTGCTCGATCCCTGCGAGGGCGAGGTGCGCTGGACCTCCGGTGATGCCCGAAGAGTCCCTTAGTTAGTGGGTAAAACTCTTGCTGAAGGCGATCATCACTCCGCCCTGCACCGGCACCAGCGAGAGCCCCGAGTCCGACGGGTCCTCGCGTTGATCGTTGCGGTCCATGACGAAGTGCGCCGTCGCCAGGCCGAGCGCCCCGCCGGCGACGGTGTCGGAGAGCCAGTGCGCATTGTGCTTCATGCGCAGGTAGGCGGTGCCGAACGCGACGCCGTAGCCGATCGTGCGGCGGATCCAGCGGTACTCCGGATTGCCGGACTCCGCGAGCACGGTGCCGATGGCAAAGGCCATCGTGGTGTGCTCGGAGGGGAAGGAGCTGCCGCCGCTGAACCAGCTGTTGGCGTCCGTGGTGGCGTCGGGGCCCGGCCTGCGGATCACAAACTTGAGGGCATATGCGCTCACCACGCTCAGTCCGGCAGACTCGAACATGTTCCAGGCTTCGCCCTCGCCGGCGCGGCTGCCGACCAACGAGGCGTAGCCCCATGTTCCGAGGAGGAGCGCCGCGCTCGGCAGGGCGTCCGTGATCTCGCCGGATTCCCTCGGCCCCAGGGGCGACTGCGAGCCGCTGACGAAGTGCGTGCGGGCCTGGGTATCGTAGTGATGAGCGACGGCGATCGCCGCCAGCGCGCCGCCGAAGTATTCCCAATCCTGGCCGTTCCAGCGCAGCGGCGCCGTGTAGTACGCCGCCGCGTCCTGCAGCGTGCGCTCGACCAGCCCTTGTTGTTGCGGCGTCCCTTGTTGCTGCGGCGGAGCTACCGTGGCCTGCTGCGGCCCCGCGTCCTGGGCATGGGCCGCGGGAATCGCCCAGGCGAGGACCAGAGCCCCGGCGCAGAAGCTGATAGGGATGCGCATCGGTGAATTCTACGGGAAAAACAAGTGCTGCAGCGCGACGGCGGCCAGCGCCAGCAGCAATGCGGGCGGCATCACCAGCGCCCCCAGCCGGAGAAAGCTGAGCCCGGTGACGTGCACTTTCTCCCGGCGCAGCGCGATGAGCCAGAGAATCGTCGCGAGCGAGCCGGTCACCGACAGGTTCGGCCCGAGGTCCACGCCGACGAGCAGCGCATCCTGCAGGTGCGCCGACACCTGGCCGGCGCCGCCGATGGAGCCGGCGATCAGCGCCACCGGCAGGTTGTTCATGACATTGCATGCCGCCCCGATGCCGCCGCCCGCCGCCAGCACCGACTCATAACTCGAGCTCGCGGCGAGATGTTGCAATCCGGCGCCGAGCGCGGTGAGCACGCCGGTGCGGCCGAGGCCGCCGACGAGCACGAACAGGCCCGCCACGAGGGGCAGCACTCCCCACGACACTCCTTTGACGATGGGCCAGGGCGAGCGCCGATCCAGGAGCAGCGCCAGCGCAGTGGCGCACGTTCCCGCGATGAATGTGGGCGCGCCGAGCTGCAGCCCGGCGGCCGAGGCCCATAGAAGCGCCACGGCCGTGAGCCCGATGCCGCAGGCCGCGAGCTTCGCGCCGCGGGTGAGCGGCGGCAGCGGCACTTCGGCGGCGTGCCCGGCCGCCATGGCGCGGCCCTGGGTGAGGCGCAACACGAGGAAGGTCACGACGATCGCGGCCACGGACGGCAGCGTGAACCGCTCGAGCCACAGCGGCAGAGCGGGCATGCGGCTCGCGAACACCACCAGGTTGGCGGGATTCGAGATCGGCAGCACGAAGCTCGCCGCATTGGCGATGAACGCGCAGATGAGCAGGTAGGGGAGAGGCTCCGTGCGCGCCTGGCGCGCCGCGGCGTAGACGGCGGGCGTCAGCACGACGGCGGTTGCATCATTGGAGAGGAACGCGGTGATGATGATGCCCACGACATAGACGAGCGCGAACAGCCGTCGCGGTGAGCCGCGGGCCCAGCGCACCGCGAGCGCCGCCACCCAGTCGAACAGGCCTTCGGTCCGCGCCAGCTCGGCGAGCACCATCATGCCGGCGAGGAAGAGATAGACGTCGGTGCCTTCGAGCATCGCCCTCCAGGCCTCGGCCGGGGAGACGAGGGAGCCGAGCACCAGGAGGGCCGCGCCGACGACCGCCCAGACGGCCTCCGGGATTCCCCAGGGCCGGATGATGATGCCGAGGGTCGCCAGGGCGGCGATCAGCCAGATCGTATCGTCGGCGACAGTCGCATGAGTCAGCGGCACGGGTCGATCGGCCTCGAGGCGCGGCCAGCAGGCGCCTGACGTTGTGGGGCAACGGGGGATGCGCGCCCGCAGGGTAGCATGCGTGAGCTGCAAGCTAGCGATGCAGGCACAGGGATGCGCCCGGCCGCCGCAGGTGGCCGAGACGGCGCTGGGCCGGGCAGGAGCCCGGATCCAGCGCTTCAAATCATATCAGCCTTGCAGTTCCGGCCGGCGGCGCTGGAGGGTCGGCAGCCACCCCTCGAGCTCACCGCCGGGCATCGCCTTCGCGAGCAGCCAGCCCTGGGCGAGCTTGCAGCCGTACTGACGCAACAGCTGCCAGTCCTGCAGGGACTCGACGCCTTCGGCCACGGTCTCGATGCCGAGCTGACTCGCCATCTGCAGCGCGCTGCGCAGGATGACCTGCAGGCTGTCGCGCTCGTGCGCGCCGTGGACGAAGGTCCGGTCGATCTTCAGCTCCGTGAA
>JASHVV010000205.1 GCA_030044385.1 Gammaproteobacteria bacterium | reverse complement strand
CTCTCGGACAACGCAGCGGCAGTCTGCCTGCATCGGTGGAAAGCGAAAGACCTGATCGAGCCGGCGGGAAAGCGGGCTGGCATCTACTTCAATAAGCTCAGGATTCCGCAACCTGACACCGCGCTCCGCATCGAGGCGCTGCTGTACGAATACCCGTCGGCGATCCTGTGTGGGGAGTCAGTGCTCCATGCCGCAGGCTGGATTACTCAGATTCCGGCGCAACTGATGAGATATGGGTCCTTCGAGCGGCACCCGCCTCAGTTCGGTCGCGACACGGACACCTTTTGCGGTGAATGACGTGATCCGGTATTACTTGCACTCGCGTTGCCGGGCGCGCATGCTGGCTCGGCGCGTAGAGTGCGAAATGCCGACGCGGCAAGCGCAGCCAACATGAACGGCATGAAGCTTGGCGGTGTCAGGGCGAGTACGCCGGCGGGTGTTTGCGCGATGGCTGCAGGAGCCGAAAAGAGTGATGAATCTTACCCTGATCGATGCCTTCCGCCGGTTCGGCGCCAAGCCGGAAAGCCGACTGAGCAGCCTCTCCGCCATGGCGGCAGACGGCGCCATGGTGCTCAACTGTCTGCCGACGCATTTCGGCCACCCCGCCCGCGGGGTATTGCGCTACGAGACCAGCCTTTCCGCCGCGGACGCCGATTCCAAGGTCGTCACGGCACTCGGCGATCACCTGACGCGTGCGCGTGATGCGAGTCTTCCAGTCAGGATGATCGTTACTTTCCCGGACGGCGAGAAGACCGGCAAGGGTGGAAGCTATTACGTCCGCCCCGATCTGACAGGACGGATCGTGGAATTCGATGGAGACCGTTTCGTGATCGACTTTACCCGACCGAAACCGGCGTCTCCGGCGCTGACAGGCCGCCGCAAGTAGCGACGCTCAGTGGGGCGGTGAGCACACCGCCGTGAGCGTAAAATGGAGGCGCAGCTGGCACAGCGGCTTCGACCTGAAGTCGCTCACACGCGAGCCGGCGCATTCGAGCATGCCTTCGATCCGATGTGACGGGTCCTGCACTACCGCGTGCACGGCCGCGGTGAGCTCGAACCGGCCGTCACAGTCGGCATACGGACAGGGGAAGGAAAAATAGGCGCGGGCCGGAGGGTGCAGGACGTGCGATTGAGGCACCGGAGTGGCCGGACCACCACCCTCGAAACTCAGCTCGAAGCGCAGCTGCTCGACCACCGGGAACATCGTGCGCAGCTTGGGCGCAGCCTCTCGATCGCGGTGCAGCTGGGAGCAGCGAGCCTGACGCGTGGCGACGCCGCGGGCCTGGCCGAGCCTCATGTTCCGCCATGCAATGTCGGATCGCCCGGGTCAACGGGCGGATCCTGCGCCGGCGTCACGATCTCTCCGGAGCCATTTGCGCGAGCCGTCCGACGCTGCTGCTTCTCGAGCTGGCGCGCCTTCCGGCTGAGTTCCTTCTGTTTCTTGACTTGGCGGTAGTTTTGCCTGGGCACTGGGTTTCCTCTGTCGTGGGGATCGGAAAAGACGGCGGATGCGTTGATATGACCCGACCCGCGCGGCAGCTTCAGGCCATGCAATCTTTCCCGAGGCAGCCGCAAGACCCCCGGTCACCCCACTCTACATCGACGGCGAACGCTTCGCGTGCCTTTCGGCAGCTTGGCCCGTATATCGCGGCTTGCGGGGGGTCGGAATAGGACGGGCGGACGGCACGAATCGAAGCGCTCGGGCGCTCGGTCACTTCGTGTGAATCACGCCATTCTTACTCCGAGGAAGATGAGCGATCCAGCAAGGAGCATCCGCCGATTCCAGCTCATGGCGCCGACATTGATCCATTGCCGGACTCGGCCTAGACTTCTCCGAGCCATCGCAACGCGGCCTCGAAGACCGCATGAGGTCCGCCATGCAGGGATCCTTATTCCGGTTCTACGTACATGAAGGTCACCGGCATCACGGCCGCCTCGTGTGGGAATGGCTCCTCGAGCAGGGCAACAAGCTCGGCATTCGAGGCGGCTCAGCCTTCAAGGCCATGGCGGGCTTCGGCCGCCACCACGTCCTCCACGAAGCGCGCTTTTTCGAGCTGGCCGGTACTCTCACGGTCGAGGTGGAATTCATCGTATCGCCCGACGAAGCGCAGAAGCTCCTCGATCTGCTGCACCGGGAGCAGGTACGGCTCTTCTACGCCTACACGCCCGCCTGCTTCGGCGTGATCAATCCCGACAACTCCGACGCGCCTTCGGTGCGGGATTGCCCCGAGTCGATCGGATAAACGGTGACTTGAGGGCGGCCCGGGCGCGGGAGCGGACGACTTGTCCGTCATACGCGGGGTGTATTGTCCGGCGGCGCTGTCGGTGCGGTCGCCGGCAGCCGCGCTCTGAGGGCATCCAGAATCGGCGCGTCGTCAAGGAGCGCGGGAATGAGCGTTGCCGCGAAACAGGCCACTATCATCGGCAGGAGCATCTTTACGTTATCCGTCACCTCTGTAACCAACACGATGCCGGTGAGCGGCGCGCGCACGATAGCGGTGAAGAGCGCGGCCATCCCGACCACGGCGAAACCTTCAGGCTGCAGCCCCATGCGGGGCAGGCAGAGTGCACAGAGCATCCCAAAGAAGAGGCCGAGCTCGGCGCCGAGCGCAAGGATCGGTGCGAGCAAGCCGCCCGGTGTCCCCGGGGCGACGGAGCAAGCGATGAGAATCAGCCTGAGCAGGAAAATGAGAGGAATGATCCCGATCGTACTCGAGCCGCTCAGCGCCTGCTGAGCCAGTACATCGCCTCCACCTACGAGCGAGGGGGAGAACCACGCGACCGCACCGACCAGGGCGCCAACCGATGCGGCCCGTAACTCGATGGGAATCCAGGCGATGCGATCCACCATGCTCAGGCTCGCAAGCAGCGTCCGGTTGTAGAGCACGCCGGCACATCCGGCGCCGGTCCCGAGCAGAACGAAGAGCGGTATCGCGGTGAAAGCGGGCTCGACGAGGGAGCCCAAGGCATAGCCCGGTGCGTTGCCGAGCAACGCACGCCCGACCCAGATCGATATGGCGGATGCCCCAAGTGCCGCGATGGCAATGCGCACCTCGAACCGCTTGACCAACGTCTCGAGAACGAATACGGCGCCCGAGATTGGAGCATTGAAAGCGACCGCCAAACCAGCCCCGGCGCCTGCCGCAATCAGTGCCCGACAATCCGTCCAACTCCGTCGGAAGAGTCTTCCCGCGTAATAGGCGATACTCGCGCCCATCTGTACGGTCGGCCCCTCGCGACCGAGCGCCAAACCGGATCCGATCACGAGAGTCCCCGCCAGAAACTTTACCGGTATCACACCCGCGGGAGCTGGCGGCGCTTCGTCATGCAACACCGCCACGACTCGTGGGACTCCACTCCCGGAGGCCGCCGGCGCGAAGCGCCGCACCAGCCATGCCGCGATCGCCGCGCCCGCCGCGGCGAGCGCCATGAGCAGCACGAACCCGGGGACGCCCCAGCCGTTCGATCTTGCGATCAACGCGTCGCGTAGCCGATCTGCATGCGCCAGTGTGAGCCGAAAAAGTGCCCCAATGACCCCGGCTCCAAGTCCAGCGAGCGGCGCTATCAGCGCAATTGCAAGAAAGCTACCGGATGTCGTCGCCGCCTCGCGTGCGGCTTTTGCCTGAATCCGCGGTGTCGTGTTCATTTGCCCCTTTTTCACCAACCGCAGACGTGAACCCTGACATACCTGCCGTGCCTCAATGTCAGGATCTTGCACGTCCGAGAATACCACTCTTTGCAGCCGTCCTTTCGCGCACACTCCCTCCGGTTCCGGGTGCGGACAAGTTGTCTGTCTGGATTTGGACAACCTGTCGGCGCGGAGGGATCTCGGCCGCGCAATGCATTGATATTCGGGACATTACCCGCATTGGCATACTCGTTGCTCATTCCCGTTGATCCGCAAAAGGATCACGGATAAAGTGCCGGAGGACATCGGACGGGACGGTGGCGCCGTGCTCGCGACATCAGAAGCAGCCATGAAGCTACCGTACCGCTTCGTCGACGCTGAAGCGATGGGGTATGGCCGACAACATGCCACGGTATAAGCCCTATGACCATCCCGCGGGTGGCTGGGGGGCGGCTGCGGCCACGGCCCGGGTACTGATGGACCAGAGCGTCATCACGAAAGGATCGCGGGCGCTACTGGCGATGAACCAACCGGGCGGCTTCAAGTGTCCGAGCTGCGCTTTTCCCGACCCCGATTGCAGGCGGACACTGGAGTTCTGCGAGAACGGCGCCAAGGCGCTTGCCTTCGAGGCGACGGCACGGCGGGTCACCCGGGCATTCTTCGCCGAGTACACCGTCTCCGAGCTCGAGCGGCAGTCGGATCACTGGCTCGAGATGCAGGGCCGCCTGACCGAGCCGATGCGCTACGAGGCGGCATCCGACCGCTATGTCCCGTGCGCCTGGGATGAGGCCTTCGCGCTGATCGGCCATCACCTGCGGGCGCTCGAGAGCCCCCACCGGGCGGAGTTCTACACTTCCGGCCGCACCTCGAACGAGGCGGCATTCCTCTACTCGGTCTTTGTGCGGGAATTCGGCACCAATAATTTTCCGGATTGCTCCAACATGTGCCATGAGCCGACGAGCCGCGGCCTGCCTCCCTCGATCGGGGTCGGTAAGGGCACCGTCGTCATGGAGGATTTCGAGCATGCCGAGGCCATCTTCGTCATCGGCCAGAACACCGGCACCAACTCGCCGCGGATGATGACCAGCCTGGTTCAGGCGAGAAAGCGCGGCGTGCCCATCGTAGCGGTCAATCCGATGCCGGAGCGGGCACTGATCCGCTTCACCGAGCCACAGGACGTGGTGCAGATGGCGACGTTCGGCTCGACCCCCATCGCGAGCGAGTTCGTTCATATCCGCATCGGCGGCGATCTCGCGCTTTTCAAAGGGATAATGCGGGCCATGCTGGAGCGGGAAATCTCCGGGGAGAAGGTCCTGGACTGGGACTTCATCCGGCAGCATACGAGCGGACTCGAGGCGGTGTGGGACGAAGCTCTGACCCAGGACTGGGCGGATATCGTCGAAGCCTCCGGTGTCACGCAGGCGCAGATCCGTCGCGTCGCGGAGATCTATATCCGCTCGCGCGCGACGATGCTGTGCTATGGGATGGGCCTGACCCAGCACCAACAGGGCTCGCGGCTCCTGCAACAGGCCGTCAATCTGCTGTTGCTGCGCGGCAACTTCGGCAAACCCGGCGCCGGGCTTGCGCCCATCCGCGGCCACTCGAACGTCCAGGGCGATCGCACCGTGGGCGTCGACGAGCAGCCGTCACAGAGCTATCTCGACCGGCTACGGGCAGTGTTCGGCTTCGATCCGCCGCGCGCCCCGGGTCACCACACGGTCGAATCGGTCGCCGCGATGCATCGAGGAACGGCGCAGGTATTCATCGGGATGGGCGGCAACTTCGTGCGCGCCGTACCCGATACGGACAGATCCTACGCCGCGATGCGCAAGCTCGCCCTGACGGTCGCCATCTCGACCAAATTGAATCGCGGCCACCTGGTACACGGCCGCGACGCCCTCATTCTGCCGGTGATCGCCCGCTCGGAGATCATCCGCACGCAGGCCGGCGAGCAGTTCGTCACGATCGAGGATTCGGTGGCCAAAGTAACTCCCTCGCGTGGCGTGCTGGAGCCCGCGAGCCCGCACCTGCTTCCCGAAGTCGCGATCGTCTGCCGGATGGCGCTCGCGACGCTGCCGCAGAGCAAGGTCTCGTGGGCGAGCTACCTGCAGAATTACGATCTCATCCGCGACAAGATCGCGGAGGTCTATCCGGATATCTACGCCGGATTCTCGGAGAAGATCAAGGATCCCAGGGGATTTCACCTCGATGTGCCGCCGCGGCGGCGGGTCTGGCCGACGGCCAACGGCAAGGCGAACTTTCTGCTCTTTCCCGGACTCGACGTGAACGCTCCGGTCTCCGACCCGGACATGCTGCGCCTCGCCACGGTGCGCTCGCACGATCAGTTCAACACCACGGTCTACAGCTACAATGACCGTTACCGTGGAGTACACAACGATCGCATGGTGCTCTTCATGAATGCGGACGACCGTGCGGCCAGGGGACTGCAAAACGGTGCTCGCGTCGCTGTGGAGACGATCAGTGGCGACGGCGTGCGACGCCGTGTAGAGGGCTTGACTGTCATCGACTATCCAATGCCGCGCGGGGCGGTTGCGGGCTACTACCCCGAGCTCAACCCGCTGCTCCCACTCGAGTACTGCGATGAGATCAGCGGCACGCCGGCCGCGAAGTCGATTCCCGTCCGTGTCTCGGCGGCGTAACGGATGCCGGTGAGGAACGGATGGTGCCTGGGCATCTCGCGGTGATCCTGGCCCGGGCCCAATTCGGCTTCACCGTCTCCTTCCACTTCCTCTTCCCGGCCTGCACCATCGGGCTCGCAGGCTATCTGACTGTGCTCGAAGCCCTGTGGCTCACGACGGGGCGCGGCCTTTACGCCAACCTCTACCGCTACTGGCTCAGGATATTCGCAATCGTGTTCGGGATGGGAGTTGTCTCGGGCATCGTCATGTCCTATGAGTTTGGCACGAACTGGGCGGCTTTCGCCGCGAAGGCAGGCCCGATCGTCGGTCCGCTCATGAGCTACGAGGTGATGACCGCATTCTTCCTCGAGGCGGGATTTCTCGGGGTGATGCTCTTCGGCATCTCTCGGGTCGGCAAGAGAACGCACTTCTTCGCTACCGGCATGGTAGCCCTCGGCACGCTGATATCGGCGACCTGGATTATCGCGGCCAACAGCTGGATGCAGACGCCGGCGGGCTTCACGATCAATGCCCAGGATCAATTCGTGCCGGCAGGATCCTGGCTGCCCATCATCTTCAACCCCAGCTTTCCCTATCGGTTCGTCCATACGGTGATTGCGTGCTATCTGACCACGGCGCTGCTCGTGGGCGGCGTCGGGGCGCGGCATCTGCTCAAAGCCCGCGCAAATCCCGGTGCGCGCAAAATGTTCTCGATGGCCATGTGGATGGTGCTCATCCTGACACCCATCCAGATACTGGCCGGAGACACGCAGGGCCGCAATACGCTCGAATACCAGCCGGTCAAGGTGCTCGCCATGGAGGGAGACTATCTTCCAAGTCCGCATGGCGCCCCACTCATCCTGTTCGGCCTGCCGAGCAACGCTCAGGCGCGCGTGCTCGATGAGGTATCGATCGCTCATATAGGCTCATTGATTCTCGAGCACGATCCGGATGCGCCTCTGCCCGGCCTCAGCAACTTTCCAAGGAGCGATTGGCCGCCCGTCGCCGTTGTGTTCTGGTCGTTCCGCCTCATGGTGGCATTGGCCATCGCCATGCTGGGCCTGGGTCTGTGGACCCTTGTGGCGCGCGTGCGCAAGCGCCTCTACGATTCGGTCTGGCTGCATCGGGCCGCCGTGCTCATGGCGCCGTCCGGACTCATTGCGGTGATCTGCGGCTGGGTGACGACCGAAGTAGGCCGCCAGCCCTATACCGTTTATGGGCTGCTCAGAACGGCGCACTCGCTCTCGCCAGTGGCTGCGCCGGCGGTAGCATGGTCGCTCGGCGCCATTGTCGTCGTCTATGTCGGCGTATTCGGCGCGGGAATCTGCTATCTGCTGCGGCTCATGGCCGAACCGCCCGACCGCAGCGAACCCGAGCCCGCGCGGATTCCGCAACGCGCCGCGGGTATCACGCCGGCGCCCGGCGTCGATACCAGCCCAACGCCGGATGCATGATCCGATGAGCAGCGACACCGCTCTGGTCCTTGTCTGGGCGGCCATTATCGCCTTCGCGATCTTCGCGTACGTCGTGATGGACGGGTTCGACCTCGGCATCGGGATCCTCTTTCCCAGCTTTCCCGTAGGCGTGGAGCGCGATCAGGCCATGAACGCGATCGCGCCAGTATGGGACGGCAATGAGACCTGGCTCGTGATGGGCGGCGGAGGATTGCTCGCCGCCTTCCCGCTGGCCTACGCGATCATCCTGCCGGCGACCTATCCGCTGATGATCGCGATGCTCCTGGGCCTGATCCTCCGCGGCGTCGCCTTCGAGTTCCGCTGGCGGGACGCACGCCACCGGCGGCTATGGGATGCGGCCTTCGCCTCAGGGTCGGTGCTCGCAGCTCTCGCGCAAGGCCTCACGCTGGGTGCGATCCTGCAGGGAATCCGCGTCGAGCACGGCGCTTATGCGGGCGGCTGGCTCGACTGGCTGAGCCCCTTCACCCTGCTCACCGGTGTGTCGCTGGCGGTCGGTTATGCGCTGCTCGGAGCGACGTGGCTCGTCTGGAAGACAGACGGCAGCACACAGGCTCACGCACGCAAGCTCGCGTTCGGCCTCGGTGTCGCAACGTTGCTCGCCCTTGCCGCCGTGAGCGCTGCCACGCCTCTTTTGGCCAACGATTACTGGAGACGCTGGTTTTCCGTGCCCCGTGTGCTCATAACCTCACAGGTGCCGCTCCTCACGTGTATCGCCGCCGCAGTGTTTTTTTGGAGCCTGCGGCGAAGGGCCGAGCGCCTGCCCTTCCTGATGGTCCTGGCGCTGTTCCTGCTGGGGTTCATCGGCCTCGCAGTCAGCATCTATCCGTATATCGTGCCGCGCGCGGTGACTCTGTGGGCCGCCGCGGCACCTCCTCGCACCCAATCGTTCATGCTCGCGGGTGCGGTCCTGATCATACCGGTGATCATCGCCTATACGGGCTGGGCATATTGGGTATTCCGCGGGAAAGTCGGTTCGCACGGATATCATTGAGATCAAATGCCGGCAGGCGCCTTGCCAAGCCCCGGCCCGGGCTCGCGAGCGGACAACTTGTCCGTCATGCGTTGGCCACATTGTCCGGCGACACAGTCAGCGCAGTCGCAAGTGTCTGTTTCTTTGGGGCGCCGCCAAGTGGCCCGACCTTTGCTCAGCGAACAGCGTCCACTGACACGGCATCGCACATTACACAGACAGGAGACGCATCATGGCCCGCAATCCCCAAACCCCTTCCCGCACTGACGGTGGCACGGAACGCGCGCTCCTCGAGGCGCCCTTCCGCTCGCTTCATCGGGAGATGAATCATCTGTTCGACGACATCTTTCACGGTCGGCTCCACGGCGCCGCGCAAGCCAGTCCACAGCAGTACGCTCCCATTCTCCCTAAAATCGACGTCAGCGAGACTGACGGCGAGATGCGCATTCGCGCGGAGCTCCCCGGCGTGAACGACAGCGACATCGACGTATCCCTCGATGGGGATCTGCTCGTCATTCGCGGCGAGAAGCGTGCGGAGAAGACGAACGAAGAGGAGAGCTACCATTTCGTCGAGCGCTCCTACGGGAGCTTCCAGCGCGCGGTTCAGCTGCCCTGTCCGGTCGTCCCGGAGAAGGTACGCGCTGAATTCGGCAACGGCGTACTGACCGTGACACTTCCCAAGTGCGAGGAGCCGGAAACGACGCGCAAGATCGCAGTTCAGCGCGCCCAGCAGCGCTCAGTTGCGCCCACACCTGAGCAGCCGTCAGCCGTTGCTTCGAAAGCCCGTCCGCCGGCGAGTCCGCAGACTCACGGCCAGAATCCAACGCCGGCATAGCCGCGAACTCGGTTTGGGCAGCCAGGGTCGCCCCACCGCACCCGTCGGTCGGGCGATCCGGTGCGCGGGTCGAGGCAAATAACGCGTCGGCCGAGGAGGCTGGGGCACCGTGTGATACGCTATTTGGCTGCGATGATCGTCTTGGGCCAACTGCCGCCGAGAGAGGGTGCAGTGTCGCAGGATTCAACCCACGAAGGCCTCGAGCCCGTATTCGACCCTGAGTTTGGACCCTGGTTGGCCCAGGCATCCATCCTGGTCGTCGACGATGAGCCAGGGATGCGCAATTTTCTCGTCAAGGTTCTCGGCCCTCGCTGCAAGCTCGTCGGCGAGGCTGCCGATGCGGCCGAGGCCACCCGCAAACTCGACGCGCAGCATTTCGACGTCGTCATCCTCGACAATGTATTGCCCGGCAAGACCGGGCTCGAATGGCTCAGCACGCAGCGGGCGATCGGATTCTTCGCGGATGTGATCCTGATGACGGCCTATGCCGACCTGGACACCGCGATCGCGGCGCTTCGCGCCGGAGTCGTCGATTTCGTCCTGAAACCATTCCGATCGAATCAGCTGCTGAATGCGGTGGCGCGATGCCTCGATCAGACGCGGCTGCAGCGCGAGAACTACGTGCTGCGCCACGAGCTCACATACCCGGCGCATCGGGCTTTCCTGCGCAACAAATTGGTCGGTAACTCTGCGGTCATGCAGCAGGTGCGGGACTCCATCGCCCGGGTTGCGCCGCTGCCGACCTCGGTACTCTTTACCGGGCCGTCGGGAACCGGCAAGGAGGTTGCCGCCCGTTCGCTCCACTCGCTTTCGAGCCGGGCGGACGAGCTCTTCGTGCCGATCAACTGCGCAGCCATTCCCGGGGACATGATCGAGAGCGAGCTGTTCGGCCACCTGAAGGGAGCGTTCACGGGTGTAGGCGGGGCGCGCGAGGGCTTGTTCATGCACGCCCAAGGCGGCACCGTCTTCCTGGATGAGATCGGCGAGTTGCCCTTGGCGCAGCAGACCAAGCTCCTGCGAGTCCTGGAAGACCGCCGGGTGCGGCCGGTCGGCTCGGAGCGGGAGATTCCCTTCGACGCCCGTTTCGTGTTCGCCACCAATTCCGATCTGCAGAGCCGGGTCAAGGCGGGTGGTTTTCGCAGCGACCTCTACTTCCGGATCAACGTCATGGAGATCCGACTCCCGCCCTTGAAGGACCGGGGCGATGACGTATTGGACCTCGCCGCCCTTTTCATGCGCGATATGGCCCAGCAGCTGCGCATGCCCGCGGTTCCGATCGATGAGCGGGCGCGGCAGTCCCTGGCGCGCTACGAGTGGCCCGGGAACATCCGCGAATTGCGCAATCTGATCGAGCGGACGGTGATTCTCGGCGCGTTTCCCAAGGACTTCGCGCATGCTCCCGGGGATCAGCTCGAGTGGGACGATGAGAGTCTGGCCGGGGTGGAACGGCGACACATTCTCGCCGTGATCCGTGAGGTGGGTGGCGATCGCGAGGAGGCGGCGCGCCGGCTCGGCATCTCCCGCAAGACCATCGATCGTAAATGCGCAAGCTGGGGTATTTGACGCGTCCGTGGACGTGGATCCGACACTCGCACTCCGTGCGGCACCGTCTGCTCGCCATCGCGCTCTTGCCGATGCTCGTCATTCTGCCCCTGATGCTCGGAATCACCATTTTTCGTTGGAACGCGAAGTTCGATGCGGCTCTCACCTCCAGGGTCGACGACGAACTGACCATAGCCCATCAATATCTCGCACGAATACTGCGGGATACTCAGGCGGACCTGGTCTCCTTGGCGGAATCGGCGCGGTTCAGGGATGTTCTTGCGGACACCGCATCCCCTACAGGCGAGCTCGACACGTTCCTGGCGGCGGCCGCACGAGCCCATCACTTCGATTTCCTCTACGTCGTCGACGAGGACGGTCACATCATCGGCAGCGCAGGATCTACGATCAACCCGAGCGGACGTAGGAGTTGGCCCGTAATCGCAGCGGCATTGCAGGGCCATTCAAAAACCGCCATCGACCTTTTCGATGGCGCCGACCTCGACGCGCTGTCGCCTGGACTTGCAGAGCGCGCGCGCATCGCGCTCGTGCCGACTCCCGACGCAATGGACACCCTGCGCACCGAGGAGACCAGGGGACTGGTGGTACATTGCGCGATTGCCGTTACGCTTCCCGATGGCCGGCCGGCGGCGCTCGTGGGCGGCATCCTGCTGAATCGCAATCTGAAATTCATCGATACGATCAACGATCTCGTCTACCACGACGCCGGTTCGCGGGGAGGCGACCGGGGAACGGCAACGCTGTTTCTCGACGATGTCCGCATCAGCACCAACGTGCGATTGTTCCAGGGCCGCCGCGCCATCGGAACGCGGGTGTCGGCACCCGTCGAGCGAGCCGTGCTTCAACAGGGACGCACCTGGCTCGGCGATGCGTTCGTGGTCAACGCCTGGTATATGTCCGCATATCAGCCCATTTACGACAGCTACGGGCGGCGTGTCGGTATGCTTTACGTCGGCTTTCCACAAGCGCCTTTCACGGCCGCGAAGCGCGCGACCCTGTTCGAGATCGCCGCCGCATTTCTGCTCGCGGTGGCCGCGACGGTTCCGCTCTTTCTAAGTTGGGCCACCGACATATTCCGGCCTCTGGAGAGGATGACCGGAACCATTGCGCGGGTGGAAGCCGGTGATCCGGATGCCCGGACACTCGATGTGAAATCGAAGGACGAGATCGGCCGCGTCGCACTCCATCTCAATCAGCTGCTCGATCTCGTGCAGGCCCGCGATCGGGAGCTGCGCCGCTGGAACGAAGAGCTCAACCGGCGTGTCGAGGAGCGTGCGTCCAAGCTCCAGCAGGCGAACCGGCAGCTGGAAGCAACGACGAAGCAGCTCATCATGTCGGAGAAGCTTGCGACCATTGGCGAGATCACCGCCGGCGTGGCTCACGAGATCAACAATCCCATCGCGGTCGTGCAAGGCAACCTCGAGGTAATCCGCGATCTGATGGGCGGCAAGGCCGATGCGGCGGCGACCGAGTTTCGCTTGATAGACGAGCAGCTGCGCCGCATGGGCGAGATGGTGACGCGGCTTCTGCAGTTCGCAAAGCCGCAGGAATATGCCAACCACCCGGAACACCATGACGTAGCCGAGATCATCACCGATACCTTGCCGCTCGTCCGTCACCTGCTCAGCAAGTCCACAATCACGGTCGAGAGGGAGTACCGCGCCGCGCGACTCGTCCCGATGAACAAGATCGAGCTGCAGCAGGTCCTCGTCAACCTGATCGTCAACGCCATCCACGCCATGCCCGCCGGTGGACGGCTGAGATTACGGACGTGCGATCGTGACGAGGGCGAGCGCCCCGGAGTGCTCATCGAAATTGCGGACAGCGGGATCGGTATGACGCCCGAAGTTCTGAAGCGGGCCTTCGACCCCTTCTTCACGACCAAGGGCCGGGAAGGCACCGGCCTCGGCCTCTCGATCAGTCAGATGCTGGTCACGCGGCAGGGCGGTAAGATCTCCGTGCGGAGTGAGCCAGGCAAGGGTACGACGTTTTCCCTCTGGTTGCCTGAAGCTGGCTGACATCGCGGCCGCTGGGGACAACCTGTCGGACCGGACGCGGACAACCTGTCCCTGCGGGCCGCCCGCGCGGCGTAACCGCTTGATACTCGAAGCCAACCGGGATTGGCACGGCTGTTGCTAAGGGTCTTCCCGGCAGTCACCCGAGGAGCCGTCTCGTGAACGAGTACGATCTCTACGTCAACGTGAAGAAGCCAGACCTCGGCATTTACGTGCGTACGGGAACCGGCCTCCCGGATTTCGCCCGTCCGGACGAATGGGTCTTTGACGGCACCTCGCCCCGAGACGCGTTGCCGCCCAAGGTGGCCGACGCCGTCGAAGCCAACGGCCACGCGTTCCGGGAGCTGGATTGATGCGAGGAGGAGGCGATCCCATGGCAAAAATCCTGTGCGTTCTTTACCCCGACCCGCAGGCGGGATACCCCCCGACGTATGCCCGGGACGGGATACCGACGATCGTGCGTTACGCCAACGGGCAGTCCGCGCCGATGCCGAGCGGGCCACTTGGCTTCAAGCCGGGCGAGCTCGTCGGGTGCGTCTCGGGCGCTCTCGGTCTACGCGCCTACCTCGAAAAGCTGGGCCACGAGCTGATAGTGACCAGCGACAAGGAAGGTCCCGACTCGACCTTCGAGCAGCACCTTCCCGAAGCCGAGGTGGTGATCTCCCAGCCCTTTTGGCCGGCCTACCTGACCGCGGAGCGGATCGCCAAGGCGAGGAGGCTGAAGCTCGCCATCACCGCCGGGATCGGGTCCGATCACGTCGATCTCGAGGCAGCGGCCCGTGCTCACTTCACGGTGGCGGAGGTGACCGGCTCAAACAGCGTCAGCGTTGCCGAGCATGCCGTCATGCTGATACTCGCCCTGGTTCGCAATTATCTGCCGGCACACGGTATCGCCGCCTGCGGCGTCTGGAATATCGCCGACTGTGTCGCCCGCAGCTACGACGTCGAGGGCATGCACTTCGGCACGATCGGGGCCGGCCGGATCGGCATGGCGGTGCTCAGGCGGCTTGCGCCCTTCGGGCTGCATCTGCACTACACCGATCCCCACCGGCTGAGCGCCCAGATCGAGAAGGAGCTGAACCTGACCTTCCACTCCGATGCCGAGTCACTGGTGCGCAGTGTCGACATCATCGATCTTCACATGCCGCTTTATCCCTCGACGGAGCACTTCTTCGATGATGCAATGTTCGCGAAGATGAAACGGGGCGCCTACCTCGTCAACACGGCGCGCGGCAAGCTCATCGAGCGCGACGCCGTCGTGCGCGCCCTCACATCCGGTCACCTCGCCGGCTATGCGGGTGACGTATGGTTCCCTCAGCCGGCTCCGGCCGATCATCCCTGGCGCACCATGCCCTTCAACGGCATGACGCCGCACATCTCGGGCAGCACCCTCTCCGCGCAGGCGCGCTACGCCGCGGGCACTCTCGAGATTCTCGAGAGCTACTTCGGCGGAACGCCGATCCGGGAGGAATACCTCATCATCGACGGCGGCAGGCTCGCCGGTACCGGCGCGGAATCCTATAAGCTGACGTGATCCACACCTGACGGACATTCGGGATAGAATGCCCCGACAGGTCACCTCGGGAGTCACGCGTGCCATCCGCTGTTCCACAATCGGTCGTGGCCCGGCTCACGCGAGCCGCCATTTTCCTCGTGGTGACGATCAACCCCGGCGAGGCGAACGGAGCGGCCGTGCGCTCGTTGTGCGGCGATCTGGCCCCTCTGCTGCGGGCCGTCGGCTTCCGCGATCTCGAGGGAAGCCTGTCGTGCGTCACGGGGTTCGGCTCCGATGCCTGGGATCGTCTCTTCGGGACGCCGAAGCCGCGAGATCTGCATCCGTTTCGCGAGATCCACGGCCGCCATCACGCGGTCTCGACACCCGGCGACGTCCTCTTTCATATCCGCGGCGCGCGGATGGACCTCTGCTTCGAGCTCGCGACACAGATCATGTCGCGCCTCGGCGCCGCCGTTACCGTCGCGGACGAGGTGCACGGTTTCAGCTATTTCGACGATCGCGATCTGATCGGATTCGTCGACGGGACGGAGAACCCGCTGGGTCAAGGCGCCATCGATGCCACTCTCATAGGCGAGGAGGACGCAGCCTTCGCGGGCGGCAGCTATGTGATCGTGCAGAAATATCTGCATGATCTCGCGCGTTGGAACGAGCTTCCCGTCGAGCACCAGGAGAGGATCATAGGCCGAACCAAGCTCTCCGACATCGAGCTGGATGATGCGGTGAAGCCGACCTGTGCCCACAACGCCCTGACGACGATCATCGAGAACGGCGAGCAGTTGGAGATCGTGCGCGACAACATGCCGTTCGGAGACGTCGGCAAGGGGGAATTCGGCACCTATTTCATAGGCTATGCCCGCTCCCCGCGGCGGGTCGAGCTGATGCTCGAGAACATGTTCGTCGGCCGGCCGCCAGGCAACTACGACCGACTGCTCGACTTCAGCCGCGCCGTGACCGGGACGCTGTTTTTCGTGCCGTCGGCCACGATGCTGGACGATGTGGCCGCCGGACAGGCGGTACCATCGGCTGCGGGGCCGCCGGCGGCAGTGCTCGAGCCTGAGGAAGAGCCGAAGGCGAAGCACCGCTCCCCGGACGGATCACTCGGTATCGGTTCCCTCAAAGAGAGAGGCAGTACATGAACAATCTGCATCGCGAGCTCGCGCCTGTCTCCGACAAAGCCTGGGCACAAATCGAACAGGAAGCGTCTCGTACCCTCAAACGCCACCTGGCTGCGCGGCGCGTGGTGGACGTGCAGGGTCCCAAGGGTTCCGAGCTCTCCGCGGTCGGCACGGGCCACCTGCGCCGGATCCAAGCGCCGGGCGACGGCATTCAGGCCGCGCAGCGCGAGGCGAAGGCGCTCGTCGAGCTGCGCGTTCCTTTCGAGCTCACACGCGAGGCGATCGACGATGTCGAGCGCGGTGCCGCGGACTCCAACTGGGAGCCGGTGAAGGAGGCGGCGCGCAGGATCGCCTTCGCCGAGGACCGCGCCGTCTTCGACGGATACGCCGCGGCCGGGATTCAGGGCGTGCGCCAGGGATGCAGCAATCCGGGGGTCGCGCTCCCATCCAACGTGACGGGTTACGCGGGTGCGGTGGCGCAGGCGGTGAGCCAGCTGCGCCTCGCAGGTGTCAACGGCCCCTACGCCCTCGTGCTCGGCGCCGAGGCGTATACCGCCGCGAGCGGCGGCAGCGACGGCGGCTATCCCGTTCTGCGGCACATTCAGCGCCTCATCGATGGCGAGATCGTCTGGGCACCGGCCGTCGAGGGAGGCTTCGTGGTGACGACCCGCGGCGGTGATTTCGAGTTGGACGTCGGCCAGGACATCTCGATCGGCTACTCGAGTCATTCCAATGCGACCGTCGAGCTGTACCTGCAGGAGACCTTCACGTTCCGGCTGCTGACCACCGAAGCGGCCGTGGTGCTCGCGCGGGAGAAGAAGTAGGCCGCGACGCTGGGACGATCCGATGGCCAGCACGCGCGACAGCATCACCGACATATGGGGACCTCGCACGCTGCTGACGCGCATCCGGCAGGCGCGCCGCAGACGCTGACCGTGCCGTCGTGACTCATCGCGGGTGCCTTGCGGCGACCCGCTCGAGGTCA
>JASHVV010000204.1 GCA_030044385.1 Gammaproteobacteria bacterium | reverse complement strand
CCCTCCCAGCCGCCGTAGATGACGGGTGGGGGCAGGGTAGTCATGGGGTCGCGCAGGTAACGGATGAAGGTTTGCATCAGGGAGCGGGTTCGGCCGATGCCGACGATCCATTCACCGCGGTACCAGTTGCGCCATTTGCCGTACTCGGCCGCCGATTCCAGGCGTTGAATCTCGTCGAAGGCGGGGAGAGTCCGCTGCGCCTCGGCGAGCGCGGCCGCGGTGTTGCCCTGGTGGAAATCGCGCACCGCCGCGGAGAGCAGGTAGAGAATGCGATTGCTGTCGCGGTTGATGGCAATCATCGTCAGCATCTCGGCCTCGTAGTACCGGCGCCGCGAGGGCGCGACCAGCGGCTCCGCGGCGAGGGCTTCGCGCCATACGGCATCCCATCGCGCCTGGGCGGCGCCGCAGACGGACAGCTCGCGGCTCACCGTGGCTTTCACCCAGTCCGGACCCATGTGGAGGAAAAACGGCTGGCTGGAGGACATGCCCATGATGGGTACGGGAGTCCACGTGGGACTCTGGGAGGGCACGTAGTAGTAGGGCGGGCTGACCATCGCGGCAATCAGGAGCCCTTGCGCTTCCTGGTGATAGAGCTGATCGCCGTACTCGTCACCGGCGCCGGGCTCGCCCGCGGGGATGCGGGAGAAGGCGTTGAAATAGTCCTGATAGACCTTGGCAACGGAGTCGGCTGCCGCGGCGCCGAATTCCTGCCCGGCCCAGCGTCTGTAGTAGTCCGCGGCGCCCCCGCTCGGCACGCCCCCCCATGCTACGTTCATCACCGCCTTGGTGGTCATGGCGACCTGGCGGGTGTTGCTGGTGTTCAGCAGCACATATGACGTGGCGCCGGCCTTGATGTGGCGGCCGAGCTGGGAGTAGATGCGGCTGACCGGCACCATCTCCGTCAGGTGGTTGGCGCGGCCATTCAGCATGGCGACGTGGTAATAGACACCTTCGCCGGGCGCCAGATCGCCGCCGTCCTGGGGAATGCCATAGCCGGTGTCGGCCCATACCCGAGTCACACCCGGCGGTATCTTGAGATAGCCGTCGTGCACCAGGCGCGCGCCTTCCTGCCAGAAATCCGTGACGAACTGCGCGTTGGGATGCGACGCGCGGACGATGCTCATTTCCGTCGCGACGGCTTTACTGATCAGCATGCCGAGCCGCTCGTCGTTGCCGACGACGCTCGGGTCCATGGAGGCGTAAGAGGTGTCCGACAGGCCCCGCAGGCCCACCGACCAGAGGATCTCCTGGTGCGGGTCGTAGGCGGCGACCGCATCCTTCCAGGCGCGCTCGAGGATTTCCGGATGCGTCGAGTAATTGTACGGGACGTTCGCGGGCCATCGCGCGACGTTGACGCCGAGCGGCATGGCGTGATGCTGGGTGAGAATCAGCCCGCGCTCGCCGGCGAGCCGATCCTGCGGATCGTTGGGGAAGATCCAGGTCCCCGGCACCACCATGTTGCCCTTGAGCCTGAGGATCGTCTCGTAGATCTTATCCATCACCGCGAGCGAGATCTCGGTGTGGTCCGCTTTCTCGCCGGGGGCCCAGCCGGTGAGCAGGTCCTCGTCGTTGATGAAGAAGCCGCGGTATTTGAAGAGGGGCGGTGGGAAGACGCGGTCGAGCGAGGCCGGCAGGACGATGCGGCTGCGTCTCTCGGGCTGCTGGTCGGTCCAGTAGTACATCGGATCGACGCCGAGGTAGTCCTGCGAGAACTGGTAGATCGCGTACATCGTGCCGCGGATATCGGCACCGGTCAGCACCACGGCGTGCGCCGCCGGATTCCAATCCGCGCGGTGCACGGAGATCGAGAAGCTCTCGGGCTTCGAGGCGCCGCGCGCGGCGATTCCCGCTGCGCCTCCCGGCAGCATGTCGGGCGGAATCTCCGCCTCCTCGCCGATCATGATGGTGACGGGTCCCGCATCCTCGCGGCGCGTGACGATCCGCGGCCTGGCACCGAATACGCGCGCGAAATCGTTCTGCAGGTCCTGCGCCGCGAGCCGTATCGGCAGCGGCTCATGCGGGCTCTCGAGCAGCGTGACGTTGGAAGTCACGATGACCTGCCCTGCGCCGGGCGCCCTGGGTGCCGCGTTGGCCTGGGCGGTGCCGAGGAGGGCCGGCGCGAGGACCAGCGCGGAGAGCGCGCCGATCGTGGCGCGCAAAGCGGACGGGCTGCTGCACGACGTGGAAGGACTCACCGGTCGCTGCCTCGGGAGAGCCGGGTTGGTTACGATACAGTGGACATGGGACCGCTCCCATGTCAAGCCGGAATCGCTATAATTCGACCAGCAGTGGTCCGTGGCGGACAGACAGCTCTCATGCGGCGAGTGCGAAACAGACGGGCGCGGCGGGACGGCACACCGGGTGTCGTGCTGACGCGAGCAGTGCCAATGCGGCCGGCGCCAATGCGATCGGCGCTGCCCGGGCTCCTGCTGACGGGACTCGTCCTGACGGGGCTCTTTGCATTGCTGCCGGCAGACTTCGTGCGGGCCCGGCCGCAGACTACGCCGGCGCCGGTCATCGTCGGTATCGCTCAAGGGAAGCTGGCGGGCTTCAGAC
>JASHVV010000203.1 GCA_030044385.1 Gammaproteobacteria bacterium | reverse complement strand
ATGACGCCGAAGCCCCCGAGCGCGTCGTAACCCAGCGCGCCTTCGAGAAGCGCCGATACGTTGTCGGGGGATGTCGTCGAGGCGATCGCCAGCCTGACCCCCGCGGCACGCGCCTCGGCCATCAGTCGGCGCACTCCAGGACGCAGCGGGACCGCGCCGCGATCGATCCTCTCCCGGTAGAAGGACGTCTTGGTCGCATGCACCCGGGGAATCAGCCCGCACAGCCGCCGGCGCTCGCGCTCCACAAGGCGACTGCGATCGAAGAAGGCCGCCAGGCGCTCCTTGCCGCCGGTCACCTGCAGCAGCTCGCGATAGAGCTCGCGGCTCCAGCGGAACGGCAGGCCATGCGCGCAAAACGCGTCATTGAACGCCTCGCGGTGAGCCTCCTCCGTGTCGGCCAGAGTGCCGTCGACATCGAAGATCAGCGCCTCGATGCGCAACGCCGGCGGCTCGACCCGAGCCGCGCGCACGGCCGCGCTCACGCACTGACCCTTTCCCGCTCACGCGCCGAGGAGTCCTTGCGCCGCTCCATCAGCCGCCAGATCATGGGGGTGAAGATGAGCTGCATGGCGAGATCCATCTTGCCGCCCGGGCAGACGATCGTGTTGGGCCGCGTCATGAAGGAGTCGTGCAGCATCGACAGCAGGTAAGGGAAGTCGATCCCGCGCGGGTTCGAGAAGCGGATGACCAGAAACGACTCGTCCGGCGTCGGGATGAACCGCGCAATGAAGGGATTCGAGGTATCGACGACCGGAACCCGCTGGAAGTTGATGTGCGTGCGCGAGAACTGCGGACAGATGTAGCTGACGTAGTCCGTCATGCGCCGCAGGATGGTATCGGTGACCGCCTCCGCGGAGTACCCGCGCGTCGACTTGTCCCGGTGCAGCTTCTGGATCCACTCCAGGTTGATGACCGGGGTGACCCCGATCAGGAGGTCGACGTGCCGCGCGATGTCGACCTCGTTCGTCACCACGGCGCCGTGCAGCCCCTCATAGAAGAGGAGGTCCGTGTCGCCGGGCAGGTCCTCCCATTCGGTGAACGTGCCGGCCTTCTGGCCATGGCGCGCCGCCTCCGCATCGTCGTGCAGGTATTTGCGCATCTTGCCCCTGCCGCCCTCCGCGTACTCCTGGAACAGGCCCGCCAGCTCGGCAAACAGGTTGGCGTCCGGCCCGAAGTGGCTGAAGCGGTGATCGCCGCGCGCCAGCGCCTGCGCCAGCTGCTCCTTCATCCCCGCGCGGTCGTAGCGGTGAAAGCTGTCGCCCTCGACGAACGCCGCCTTGATGCGGTCGCGGCGGAAGATCTGCTCGAAGGTCTTGCTGACCGAGGTGGTGCCGGCGCCGGAGGAGCCGGTGACTGCGATGATCGGATGGCGGGCGGACATGGTATGGCCTGCGTCAAGCCTGCTGGGTGAAGAGCCCGCGCACGGCGAAGAGCGGCGCATCGAGCTCGAACTCGTTGTGGTCCCGGTGGTAGCGCTCGATGCGCTCGACCTCCGAGCGCGCGCCGAACACGAAGCTGACGCGCTGGTGCACGCTCTCGGGGACGACATCGAGGACCGGGCCGAGCCCCGTGCTCGCCCGGCCGCCCGCCTGCTCGATGAGAAATCCGATCGGATTGGCCTCGTAGAGGAGGCGCAGCCGCCCGGGCTTGGCCGGGTCGCGGCGGTCGCGCGGATACATGAACACCCCGCCGCGCATCAGGATGCGGTGCGTCTCCGCCACCAGCGAGGCGATCCAGCGCATGTTGAAATCCTTGCCGCGCGGCCCGCTCTGCCCCGCCAGGCACTCGTTGACGTAGCGCCGCACTGCCGGCTCCCAGTGGCGGGAGTTGGAGGCGTTGATGGCGAACTCCGAGGTGACCTCGGGTACCCGGAGATTCGGGTGCGTCAGCATGAACTCCCCGATCTCGCGGTCGAGCGTGAAGCCGTTGACGCCGCGTCCCGTCGACAGCACCAGCATGGTCGCGGGCCCGTAGATCGCGTATCCCGCGCACACCTGCGCGCTCCCCGGCTGCAGGAAATCCGCCTCGATCGGCTCGCAGACCCCGTCCGGACACTTGAGGACCGAAAAGATGCTGCCGACCGAGACATTGACGTCGATGTTGGAAGAGCCGTCGAGCGGATCGAAGAGCAGCAGATAACGCCCGCGCGGAAAGGCCTCCGGTATGGGATAGGGCCGCTCCCGCTCCTCCGACAGCATCCCCGCCAGCTGGCCGCCCCACTCGTTGGTGCGCACGAAAATCTCGTCGGCGAGCACGTCGAGCCGCATCTGCGTCTCGCCCTGCACGTTGACGTGGCCCGCATCTCCCAGCGCATTCGCCAGCGCCCCCTTGCCGATCAGGGTCGCGATGCGCTTGCAGGCCAGCCGCACGTCATTGACGATCGCCGTGAAGCTCCCCGTCGTCCCGCTCTGCCCCGCGGCCGCATTGAGCCGCCGCTGCTCCTCGATGAGGAACCGGGTAATAGTGCCCGTATTGAGATTGTCAGCAATCACTGTCGCCCCTCCCCCATCCCGTACGTGAGGGAGCGCCGCGCAAAATGATCCCGTCCGGACGCTGATCGCCAGGACGGCGATCCGCGAGCCTACACGGACGTACTTGCGGCGTTCTGGACGGGATCATTTTGCGCGGCGCTCCCGGAAAACACTCGACTCGCCCTTATGTCCGACTCCTCGATCGTCTCCAGCTCCTGCCGCGAGATCCCGCCCCCCTTCCTCTCGAACAACCGGCTCGCCTGCCGCAGCCGCGCCCGATCCAGCGCATTCCTGATCGAGCGCGCGTTCGCGAAATGCGGCTGCGCCAGCCGCCTGCCGATGTACTCCCGCAGCGCCTCATCCGCGCCCGCGCTCAGCCCGTACTGCATCTGCTGCAGCATCAGCTTCGCGATCGCGTGCAGCTCCCCCGGCGTGTAGTCCGGAAAGTCGATGTGGTGCGCGACGCGCGAGGACATGCCTGGATTGCTGCGGAAGAAGGTCTCCATACGCTCCTTGTAGCCGGCCAGGATCACCACCAGGTCGTCCCGCTGGTTCTCCATCACCTGCAGCAGGATCTCGATCGCCTCCTGGCCGTAGTCGCGCTCGTTCTCGGGCCGGTAGAGGTAGTACGCCTCGTCGATGAAGAGCACTCCGCCCATCGCCCGCTTCAGCACCTCGCGCGTTTTCGGGGCCGTATGCCCGATGTACTGCCCGACGAGGTCGTCGCGGGTCACCGCCACGAGGTGACCTTTGCGCACGTACCCGAGGCGATGGAGGATCTCCGCCATGCGCATCGCCACCGTGGTCTTGCCCGTGCCCGGGTTGCCCGTGAAGGACATGTGCAGCGCCGGTGGACCGGAGGACAGCCCCACCGCCCGCCGCAGCTTGTCGATGAGCAGCAGCGCCGCGATGTCGCGGATGCGGCTCTTGACCGGGACCAGCCCTACGAGCTCGCGATCGAGGCTGTCCAGCACCTCCCCGACGTGCGAGTCGCGGTAGGCCGCCTCCAGGTCGAGCGCCTCATCGGTGCCCTGCTCGGCATCCCGTCCGTCGCGGGACGGCATTGAGTTGGCGGGTGCGCTCATGGCGGATCAATACCGCTCTCCCTGCGGACGGTCCGTCGCGTAGGCGCGCGTCGTGTAGCGCACCGTGCGGCCCGGTCCCTCCGTGCGCACCAGGCCGAATCCCGGCTCGGCGCCGGGCCGGCCGACGATGAACGACAGCCGCAGCGACTCGCGCCCGCGCGTGGAATCGAACGCGTTGAGCTTGATGTAGTGATCGGGAAAGGTCTTGCGGCAGGCATTCACCTCCGTCATGACACCCGCGGCGTCGCGGATGTCGAACATCGGATTGCCGAACATCTCCCAGTAGGTATTGCGCGGATGCGGATCGTCCGTGTATTCGACCGACACGGCCCAGCCGTTGCCGAGGCAATAGTCGATCTGGCGGGCGATCTGCCCGTCGGTGAGATCGGGGAGGAAGGAGAAGGTGCCTTGGGTGACTCGCATGAATGGCTCCTCAGGCAACGGCCGGCGTCGGCACGAAATCGGGCGTGTCGGTGCTCGCGTAGTTGAACGTCACCTCGCCCCAGACATCGAGGGCCGCCCTGAGGGGCGCGCAGTGCTTGGCGGCCGCGGCGAGGATTCCCGGCCCTTCGTTCCAGATGTCCCGGCCCTCGTTGCGCGCGAGCACCATGGCCTCGAGCGCCACGCGGTTGGCGGCCGCGCCGGCGGCGATGCCCATGGGGTGGCCGATCGTGCCGCCGCCGAACTGCAGCACCACGTCCTCCCCCAGGTAGTGCAGCAACTGGTGCATCTGGCCGGCGTGGATGCCGCCGGAGGCGACCGGCATGACGCCGTGCAGCCCGGCCCAGTCCTGCTCGAAGAACACCCCGCGCTGTAAATCCACGGGATTGATGCGCTCCCGCAGCACGTTGTAGAAGCCCTGCACGGAGTTGGGATCGCCCTCGAGCTTGCCCACCACCGTGCCGGCGTGGATGTGATCGACGCCCGCGAGGCGCATCCACTTCGAGATCACCCGGAAGGAGACGCCGTGGATCTTCTGCCGCGTGTAAGTGGCGTGCCCCGCCCGGTGCAGGTGCAGGATCATGTCGTTGCGGCGCGCCCAGCGCGACATCGACTGGATCGCGGTGTAGCCGATCACCAGGTCGATCATGACGATGACCGAGCCGAGCTCCTTGGCGAATTCCGCCCGCTCGTACATGTCCTCCAGGGTTCCGGCCGTCACGTTGAGATACGTCCCCTTCACCTCGCCGGTGGCGGCCTGCGCCCGGTTCACGGCCTCCATGCAGTAGAGGAAGCGGTCGCGCCAGTGCATGAACGGCTGCGAGTTGATGTTCTCGTCGTCCTTGGTGAAGTCGAGGCCGCCCTTCAGCGCCTCGTACACCACGCGCCCGTAGTTCTTGCTGGA
>JASHVV010000202.1 GCA_030044385.1 Gammaproteobacteria bacterium | reverse complement strand
CCGATCACATCGACCTCAGGTGAGCCGTCGGTGTGCAGCGTCTGCCCAAAGGCCGACAGCCGGATCGAGAAATTATCGGTCACATTGACGAGGAACGAAGCGCGTCCACCCTCCTGATAACCCCGGTTGATGTCCTTCTCACCCAGCTGCGGGTCATCGATGTAGCCGGGTAGTTGGGTATAGAAGCCGTCGAGGCGCAGCGCGGAGATGCCGCCCATCGGGAGGTTGACCATGGCCTTGTAGTCGGCACCGGTACCGCCGTTCGCGACCTCCGCATCGCCGAGCTCGAACGCGCTCGAGAATTGGGTCGGGTCGGGCGGGTTGGTCACGTACTTGAGGAGGCCGCCTTCGCTGCCGGCGCCGTACAAGGTGCCCTGCGGCCCGCGCAGCACCTCGACCCGCTGCAGGTCCCAGGTATCGAAGTCGCCGGTGGTCCCCTCGCCGTTGGCGAGCGCATTGCTCGAGCCGAACGGTACGTCATCGATATAGGTACCGACCGTCGAGCCGACGCCGCCCACGTTCTCGCCGCGCAGCGTCAGGCGGTCGAGGCCGGGAGCGGTCAGCTCGACCGAGAGGCCAGGTACCTGGGTCTCGAGGTCGGCGAAATCGATGAGCTTCTGCGATTGCATCGCATCGGCCGTGATCGCCGTGACCGCCATGGGCACGTCGAGCACTTTTTCCTGCCGTTTCTGTGCCGTGACGACCACTTCCTGAAGCATTGCCGCCGTTTGGGGCTGAGCCGTTTGATCGTCGGCTCGAGCCGTGTGGCCCAACGCGAAGGCGGATGTCACGACGAGCAGCACGGGAGATGTGACGCGCAGTGACCTCAACATGACTGTTTGCCCCATTTAATTGGATTGAGTGGCGGGACGGAAGTGCAGATCCCGGTAATCGAAGCTGAAATCCGCCAGCGGCGACACGGGCTTCATCGCGAGCGCGCCGATGTGGCCGCGATCGACGTGGAAGGTGACGTAGGCGTCCTCGATGCCGCGGTCGTTCCAGTGGGTGCGGAAGGTGTCGTCGGCGACGTGCTCGAGCGGGCCTTCCATGCCGGGCGTGAGATTGAAGCGGATCCATAGCTGGCCGCCCTGCCGCGCCGAGACCGTCATGGTGCCGTACCACGGGTCGGAGTAGGTGCCCGAATAGGCCGGCAGCGGCAGCGACGATTTGTCGTTCGCCACGTATTGCTTCGGCAGGTGCTTCATCTGGGTCAGCGTCTGCCGGACCATTCCCCGGCGGATCTGCCTCAGATGGCCGATCCAGTCCTGCTGCGGCTGGCCGAGATAATAGGCGAGCAGGTGATAGACCACCGCCAGCCGCGCACCCGAGTCTTCCGAGTTGATGGCGACCGAGAAGGCGACGTGCCGGTCCGGGATGAAGTAGAGCGCGGCGAGCGCGCCGAAGACGGCGCCGGTGTGCTCGATGACCTCGTGGCCGAAATCCTCCTCCACGAACCAGCCCAGGGCGTAGTCCTGCAGGGTGGGCAGCGGGATCAGCTTGGACACCGCGGGACCGTAGGTGTCCGTGGGAACGACCACCTCCGGCGCCCAGAGCTCGTGCACGGCGGCCGCGCTCAGCAACCGCTTGCCGTTGGGGAGCTTGCCGTCGTTCTCCCACATCGCCATCCACTTGGCCATGTCGGCCGCGCTCGCGTTGATCAGGCCGCAGGGAGCGGCGGCCTTGGAGTCGAGCACTTCCTTCAGGATCGTCTCCGGGCCCATGCCGCGGATCGGCCCGTTGACACGTCCGTGGAGCGCGACGGCATTGGGGTTGGACGGGTCATAGAGCGTGGTCGAATCGCTCATTCCCAGGGGACCGAACAGGTGTTGCCTGACGAACTGCTCCCAGGTCTGGCCGGAAACCGCCTGCACCAGCGCGCCGGCGACGATGTAGAGGATGTTGTCGTACGCGAATTGCTCCCGAAAACCGGTTCGGGGCTGCAGGTACCGCAAGGCGTGGACGATGTCGGCGCGGCTGCGGGTGGTGTTGGGGATGATCATGAGGTCGCCCTCTCCCAGCCCCAGGCCGCTGCGATGCGTCAGCAGATCGCGGACGGTCATGTGCGCCGTGGCGTACGGATCGTACATCCTGAAGCCGGGGAGCTTGTCCGCGACGTGATCGCTCCATTTGAGCTTGCCTTCGTCCACCAGGATCGCCAGCGCAGCGGAGGTGAACGCCTTGCTCTCCGAGCCGATGGGGAAGATGGTGTCAGGTGTGACGGGAGCGTGTGTCGCCATGCTGCGCACACCGTAGCCCTTGGCGACGACCGTCTTGCCGTCCTGCACGATGGCGACTGACATGCCGGGTGCGCCGAAGGCACTCATGGCGCGCTCGACGTACTGATCGAGGTCCGGCGGTGGCTGCAGGCTCCGCGAGGACGCGGCTGAGGCGAGAGCCGGGACGAGGAGCGCGAGCAGCGCCAGCGCCGCGCTCTCGACTCTCGTGCTCATCCGCATCTCGGCAACCTCAGTAATGAAAGCTGAAGCTCGCCATCCCGAAGGCGAGGATCGCCCACAGTCCGTAGAGCGCGCACAGTCCGAGCAGCCCCTCCCCCGTGCGAACCAGCCATCCCCCTGGGCCATGCAGCAGCCGGCCGGCGGCTTCCGCGAGGATCGCCAATGCCCCGAGCACGCCGAGCGCCCCCAGGATGTAGGCGATCGTGAGAGCGCCCGTGATGGCCTCCGCGCCGTTGAGCAATAGACCGAACACGGCCACCCAGGCCGCGAGCGCCCCGAGGATGACCAGCACGCCGATCCGCGAGGCCAGGCGCAGCTGCTTCTGCCGTCCAGTGACGGGCAGCGGACTCTTGTAGCGCCGCCGCACGATCCAGCCGCCGAGCCAGATCGCGATCGTCAGGATGAAGACCCCGATGGCCGTCGAGCCCATCCAGGTGACATCGCCCTGCTGCCTGAGCCCGTGGACCTTCTGGAACACCATGACGGGCAGGAAGTCGTCCGAGATCCAGTAAGCGATGTGTCCCTTGGAGTTGGTGACGAACTTCAGGTGGGCCTGGCCGCCGACCTCGCGGTAGGTGAGCGGCCCGACCTCACGCCAGCGCTTGGGCGTGCCGGCCAGGTTCTTGAGCATCGCCACCTGGACCTCTCCGTCGGGCAGCGCGGTCACGCTCGACTGCGTGAGGACGTCCAGGAGGCCGAGCGCGCTCACGATGCGGCGCGAGGTGACATACCAGCCGGCCACCCTGGCCGCATCGTGCTGCGGCTGCGCGACGGTCGCCTCCACGGGCGGCGTGTACGGGAAGTAGCGGTCGAGGAACGCGCGGAATACGCCCACGCGGACCTGCTCGGCGGCGCCGTCCGTGCCCGCGCTGTTGACCGAGATGAAGAATCCAACGTCCTTGTCGAGGAGCAGATGCAGATCGCTGTGGAAGTAGTTGGTATCGCCGGCATGGCCGATGATGCGCAGACCGTTGCGGTTCTCCTGGTAGAAGCCGAGATCGAAGCCGTTCATCCCGGGGGCCATGCGCGACTGCGGCGTATGCATCAGCTGCTCGGTGGCGGGACTGAGGATCGAGCCGCCGTCGTAGCTGCCGCCCTCGAGCTGGGCGATCATGAAGTGCGCCATGTCGGTCGCGGTCGCGGAGAGCGAGCCGGCGGGCGCCACCTCGACGTACTCGAACGGCTGGGGCTTGCCGGAGGCGGTCACGTATCCCTGCGACATGTCCGGGACGAGCGCGGCCGGCA
>JASHVV010000201.1 GCA_030044385.1 Gammaproteobacteria bacterium | reverse complement strand
TAGCTTTGTTGGGCTGCCGTGAAGAGGGAGGCGTGGTTCGGATAGGGAGTGTTTCCCGACCCTGTCAGGCCGCCCTGCAGGAGATACGCGGTCGTCGGATTGGAGTCATTCTCCAGTTGCACGCGGGCCGCCTGTCCCTTCACCTCCGCATACTTGAGCAGCTGCACTCCCTCGAGCGTGCCGCCCCGGGTGCTGATGTCGATGTCGTAAACGTCAGTGTGGACGTGAATGAGCGGCGCGCTTGCAGACGCCGCAGGTGTCACGGCGGGAATACCCGCCGCGGCGGCCGTCGGAGCAGGAAGCGGCGGTGCAGCTGTTGCAGCCGCAGGAGCGGCACTCGGAGCGCCCGACTGTTGTGGCTGCGGAATGCTGTTGGCCAGAGAGCCGGGCTGTTTGGCCGGCGCCGCGCGACCGGCGACCGCTGCCGCTGGGACGGCCGGCGGCGGAAAGTCCCGCTGCCAGGTCGTGTAGTTGAGCCACAGGACCACGAGGAGCGCGAGCCAGAGGTAGAAACGCGGATTGTTATTCATGGGAGTGGCGGGAAGAAGTCGGGACAATGCCGGCCGGAACCGGGTCGAACCCCCCTGGATGCCAGGGATGGCAGCGCGCGATGCGCCGCAGGCCCAGCCAGCCGCCGCGCCGCAGGCCGAACCGGCCGACGGCCTCGAGCGTGTACTGGGAGCACGAGGGATGGAATCGGCAGCAGGGGCCGAGGAAGGGGCTGACGGTCCACTGGTAACAGCGGATCAGGAAGATGGCGAGGAGGCGCATCGCTCGATCACCTTCTGCCACAGCTCAAGCAGGCTCGCGCGCAATTCCGCACCCGGCGCTCCGCGGGCCTTCGGCCGCGCGCTCACGACGAGATCGACAGCCGGCAGGGTGTGCTGGTTCAGTCGGAATGATTCCCGGACGATGCGGCGGATGCGGTTGCGCTCCACGGAATTGCCGGCGGTGCGGACGGCTACTGCCATGCCGAGGCGCGCGCCGTACTTGTCATTGCTGCTTGCAGTCACCGCGAAGAATCCGTTGCCAAAGCGCCGGCCGCACGCATACGCGGCGTCGAACTCCGACTTACGCCGCAGACGCTTGTGCGCCGGGAAAGTGAGCCGGTGCATAGTCTATGGGCTGAAAGCGGTCACGGGGGGCCGATTCAGCAGACCTCCGCCGATCCGTGCGCCGGAGCGTACGGTCGAAAAGGCAACCTCGAAGTCGGAGCCTTTTACGGGATCAGCTTCCGCCGGCCCTTGGCGCGGCGACGCGCCAGCACCTTGCGGCCGTTCTGGGTCGCCATACGCGCTCGGAACCCGTGCGTACGCTTGCGGCGCAGCTTGCTCGGCTGATAGGTACGCTTCATACCGGGGGCTCCAGAGGATCCGTGGGTTCCAAAAAAGGGGCGGCAAGGCTAAGCCGTTGAGCGTCAAGGTGTCAATACATTTCGGGCTCATGGAGGGGCCGCGTAAAACCTTCAGCGCTGGCGCCCAAGGGTATAGACTCCGCAACCCTTTCCCCGTCGAAGTGATCGCGGAGGCAAACCGCGTGGAAGCGTCGCTTTGGGCTCGGTGCAAATGTGCCTTGGAGGCCGAGCTCCCGGAGCAGCAGTTCAATACCTGGGTGCGGCCGCTGCAAGCGCTGGAGGGCGCCGGCGCGCTCAAGCTCCTCGCGCCCAATCGCTTCGCGGTGGAATGGATCAACGAGCACCTGCTGCCCCGTATCGGGGAGCTGCTGCGCGATGAGAGCACCGGCGATGCGCCCATCGTCACCGTGGAGGTCGGCTCTCGCAGCTCGCCCATGCGCGCCGCCGTGGCGCCGGCCTCGCCTCAGGGCGCGCCCGTGCCGGCCCAACGTCCGCGCCGGGCCGAGGGTCTGGTCGTCGGTGCGCGTCTCAATGTGGATTTCACGTTCGGGACATTCGTCGAGGGCAAGAGCAACCAGCTCGCCAAGGCGGCTTCCCTGCAAGTGGCGGAGAACCCCGGTCGCGCCTACAACCCGCTCTTCCTCTACGGCGGTGTGGGTCTGGGCAAGACGCATCTGATGCATGCCATCGCGCACCTCATCAAGGAGCGGGACGGCGAGGCGCGCATCGCTTATGTTCATTCGGAGCGGTTCGTCGGCGACATGGTGCGTGCCTTGCAGCACAACACCATGAACGAATTCAAGACCGCGTATCGGTCGCTCGATGCCCTGCTCATCGACGACATCCAGTTCTTCGCCGGCAAGGAGCGCTCGCAGGAAGAGTTCTTTCACACCTTCAACGAGCTGCTCGAGGGCCAGCACCAGGTCATCCTGAGCTGCGACCGCTACCCGAAGGAGGTCGAGGGGCTGGAGGAGCGGTTGAAGTCGCGCTTCGGCTGGGGCCTGACGGTCGCCATCGAGCCGCCGGAGCTCGAGACCTGCGTCGCCATCCTGATGACCAAGGCGCAGCACACCGGCGTGCATCTTCCGGAGGAGGTCGCGTTCTTCATCGCCAAGCGCATCCGCTCCAATGTGCGCGAGCTGGAAGGCGCCCTGCGGCGGGTGATCGCCAACTCGCGCTTCACCGGCCACGCGATCACGCTCGACTTCACCCGCGAGGCGCTGAAGGACCTGCTGTCCCTGCAGGCGAAGCTGGTCACCATCGAGAACATCCAGAAGACGGTCGCGGACTACTACAAGGTCCGCATGGCGGACCTGCTTTCCAAGCGTCGCAGCCGCTCGGTGGCACGGCCGCGGCAGGTCGCCATGGCGCTCGCCAAGGAGCTCACCAGCCACAGCCTGCCGGAGATCGGTGACGCCTTCGGCGGCCGCGATCACACGACCGTGCTGCATGCCTGCAAGCGCATCAAGGAGCTCCGCGGCTCCGAGGTACGCATGAGCGAGGACTTCTCGAACC
>JASHVV010000200.1 GCA_030044385.1 Gammaproteobacteria bacterium | reverse complement strand
GCGCATGCGCACGAAGGCGCTCGCGCGAGCGCGAAGCGAGCTCGCACCGCTACTGGGTCAACACGTCCGTGTCGGCGCCATCGTCGCCAAGGACGGAGCGCTTCCTGACACCGGCACGGCACTCTCGGCCCACACCCGCATCCACTCCGCCGAAGGCCTGTTCTACCGCGACATCTTCCGCGATGCCTGTCGGCTTCCCTGCCGCATCATCCCGCCATCCTCACTCGACGTCACCGCGGTGGGCAAGCTCGCCACGAGACCCTGGGGACGCGACCAGAAGCTCGCGGCGCTGGCGGCCTGGCAGGCGCTGAGCCATTGATTGGATCTGATCCCGCGCTGCGCCGCTAAGCCAGCGCGTCGTGGCGCGATTCGACGCCGCACGACCCGAGGCTCTTCACCCGGTCTGCGCACTCGCGCACGGCCTGAGGGGTCTGTCCCGAAGCGAGTGCGAGCCAGAGAATGACGAGGCTGAATGCCGCGATGATCCACATGCCCGTGAAGAATCCGATGACGCCCTTGCCGCCCATGACGCCGGCCGGCCCGAGATAGCTCACCAACCACATGCCGACGAGATAGGGGATCACCCACCACCCTTCCCGCCACCCGAGCTCGCGCAGCGGTCGGCGGGTTGCGATGTACCATCCCAGGTACACGATGATGTAGGCGAATACCGCGCCGAACATCCATACGGTCACCGCGTAACCCGTCCAGTAGATGATCCAGTTGGAGGCGATGAATGCGATGGTGGCGATGAGGCCGGCCGCGCGCAGGCGGAAGGGGCGTGTGGCATCCGGCAGGGCCTTGCGCAGGTGCAGCAGGATGATGGGTCCGATGCCGTAGGAGAGCACCGTGATCAGGGAAACCGCCGAGACCAGCTTCTGCCAGGAGGGAAAGGGGAAAAAGAACACCACGCCGACGATGTAGGTGACGACGAGCCCCGCCCACGGCACCCCGTGCCGGTTGAGCCGCACCATGTGCCCGGGCGCGTTGCCCATCTCACCGGCGGCCATGAGGATGCGGGGGCTGCCGGTGACGTAGATGAATGCGGTGCCGAGCGGCGAGATGATGGCATCCGCGTAAAGCACGATGGCCCACCAGAGCGCACCCACACCGACCGCGATGGCGGCGAGAGGGCCGAACATGCCCGTGAAGCGCAGGTGTTCCCAGCCGTTGCTGATATCGCCCGGATTGAGTGCAGTGATGAACGCGATCTGCAGACCGACGTATATCAACATGCCGATCACGACGGAGCTGATCACGGCGATGGGCACGTAGCGATTGGGATTGCGCGTCTCTCCCGCGAGCGCGATGGCCTGCTGAAACCCGAGAAAGCTGAATACGATGCCGGCCGTGGCCACCGCCGTGAACATGCCGCTCTTCGGCGTGCTCGAAGCCTGCGCCACGATGTTGGACGGATGAAAGGAGTACGCCACCAGGATGCCGATGGTCGCGATGGGAATGACGAGCTTCCACCAGGTCGCCACGCTGTTGATGGCCAGAACCCAGCGCACCGCCAGGAAATTGAGCGCCACCACGGCCGCGAGCAGCAGCGCCGCGCAGACCATGCCGACGCTGGTCATCAGCCCGCTGTGCGGCCCGATCAGGCCGGGGATGTAATTGTTGGCGTAGGTGAGCACCGCAGTCACTTCCACCGGCGGCACCGACACGAAGGCGAGAAACAGGATCCAGCTCCAGACCTTGCCGACGAAGTCGCCGTGGCTGACGTGCGTCATGTGCACCAGGGCGCCGGAGTTCGGGAACATGGTCGACAGCTCGGCGAACACGAACGCCAGCAGCAGGATGGCCGCGGCGCCGATCACCCAGGAAAGGATGCTCCACGGCCCGGCCTGCACCGCGGCATGGAGCGCGCCGAAGAGCCACCCGGAGCCGATGATGCTGCCGAGACTCGCGTACAGAAGGCCGATGACCCCTGCATCGCGCCTGAGCTTTGCCGGACCTGACATCTCTTGCCCCCGAGATCGTTTGCGGCAAGCCTAGGCGAGATCGGCCGGAATGTCTAAGCGCGCCTCAATAGCCCGCCGCCAGGCCCGCCGGTCGGCGACGATCGTTCGCGCCCTCGAGCAGGTGCGTCTTCGGGTCGACGAGGATCGCCTCGTCGGCGCCCCACAGCCGCTGCTGCTCGAATCGATAGCCCATCGCCTCGAGCCGCTGCTGCACCGCGGGCGCGAGGAGACCCGGCTCCACGAACACCTCGTCGGGATACCACTGCTCGTGAAAGCGCGGCGCGTCCACCGCCTGCTGCACGTTCATGCCGAAGTCGGCGACGTCGAGGAAACCTTCGAGCACGGTCGAGATGATGGTCGCGCTGCCGGGGGTTCCCAGCAGCATGAAGACCCGCTTGCCGCGCAGCACGATCGTCGGTGCCATGGAGCTCAGCGGGCGCTTGCCGGGCTCGATCTGGTTGGCCGTGCCCTGCACGAGGCCGGCGGCGTTGGGCACTCCGGGCTTCGAGGTGAAATCGTTCATCTCATTGTTCAGGAAGAAGCCGGTACCGCCGGCGATGTAGCCGCTGCCGAACCAGAAGTTGATCGTATAGGTGACCGCAACCGCATTGCCGTGGGCATCCACGACCGAGTAGTGCGTGGTGTGACGCCCTTCCGTCGGGCTGAGGTGACCCTTGATCTGCGAGGACGGCGTCGCCGCGTCGGCGCGGATGCCGGCGCGCAGCGCCGTCGCATGTTGCGGGGAGATGAGTTGCGCGACCGGATCGTGCACGAAGGCCGGATCGCCGAGATCGCTGTTGCGATCGGCGAACGCGCGCCGCTCCGCCTCGATCGTGTAATGCAGCGCCTCGACCGAGCCGAAGCCCCATTTGGCGAGCGGGTACGGCGCGAGAATCTGCAGGATCTCGCAGATCGTGGTGCCGCCCGAGCTCGGCGGCGGATCGGACACGACGGTGTAGCCGTGATACCCGCAAGTCACCGGCGCGCCCCACGCGACCGAGTAGTCGGCAAAGTCCCGCATCGAGAGAATTCCGCCGTGCGCCCGGCTCGCCGCCACGATCGCGCGGGCGATGGACCCGCGATAGAACACGGCCGTGCCGCCGTGCGCGATGCGCTCCAGAGTCGCGGCGAGCTGCGGTTGGCGCAGTCGCTGGCCGGCGGCGTAGGGCTGGCCATGGCTCAGGAAGATTGCGGCGGCATGGGGATGCTTCGCGAAGTCCTGCGCCCGAGCGTCGAGGATGGTGACGTCGCCCTTCTCCAGCACGTACCCGTCACGGGCCAACTCGATCGCCGGCGCCATCACCCGCGTCAGAGGCATGGTTCCGTACCGCCGTAGCGCGGCGTTGAGGCCCATGACCGTGCCCGGCACGCCGACGCTCAGAAACGTCTTCGTGCTCAGCCCCGGAACCACGTTGCCCTTGGAATCCTGATAGAGGGTCGGAGTCGCCTTCAGCGGCGCCTTCTCGCGAAAGTCCAGGAAGACATTCTTCCCGCCCGCCAGGTGGATCATCATGAAGCCGCCGCCGCCGATGTTGCCGCAGCACGGCTGCACCACGGCCAAGGCATACCCGATCGCCACCGCGGCATCGACCGCGTTGCCGCCCTGCTTCAGGATGTTCAGGCCTACCTCGGTCGCCAGATGCTGCGCCGTCACGACCATGGCGTGTCGTGCCGTGACCGGCCGGACCGCGGCCAGCTCCGCACGCGTAATCGGAGCGGTGCCGTCGTAATCGAGGTCGTGTGTCGGAGAAGTCCCGGCAGCCTGGCTCGCAATCCCCCACACGGGCACGGTCACCGCAACCAGCAAGGCAGCCGTTCCTGCCAGAAGTCGCTTGAGCATCGCAGTCCTCATATCCATTACCACCGGCACGCGGCGGTGCCATGGTCCATCAGGATACTTTTTGCCCCCCTCGGATCGCAATCAGGGATTGTGCAAGGCGCACCCGTCACACCAGGTCTTTTCCTTCCGGCTGTAGGCCGGGAATTGCGTATCGAACAATGGCGCGTCGCGATCCTGCCGGTCTAGAACCTGGAAATGCAGGCTCAGGACCTGCGTCGGCGTGAGATTCAGATCGCCCATCTGTTGGTATCCGATTCCCCGCGCCAACGCGAAGTTCAGGTCGCCGAGATAATTGATCGTTGCGGAAGCGACATCGAACTTGTACTCGAACCCCGGTGGAGCGGAATAGCGCACGCC